>NZ_JAUSUX010000020.1 GCF_030813795.1 Desulfofundulus luciae
GGTAAAACGGTGGAAGTGGATCACTTTTACTTTATCATTGGTGGATCACTTTCACATTATCAGGTGGATCAATTTTATATTGACAAACGCAAGGGGAGAATCTATTGTTTGCAGCCTCTCTCAATAAGGTTGAATAATCTTCGTTAATCTCACAATTTCAGCCATTTTCATTTTTCAGCAGGGCTATGACTGATAATGATACCCAGTTATGCCTTTGTCTGGAAGGTGGTGTATGCAGAAATACCAGGGCTGCTTGTGTGACAATTTTTCGCGCGCTCTTCTCTCCACACTTTACCCTGGCGATATACCCTCTCATGTCTCCCGGGATACCAATAACCGTGCCGGTTCCGGACTTTCCTTCGTCCCACCTGCCCAGGGGTGGAGGCCATTGTGCTACCTAACAGGGTCTACTTGCCCTCATGGTTTGATTTTTGGCTCTCCGCGCTGCATGATTGTCAAGATCCATGTGGCAAGGGCTTTATCACGGTACAATGTTATGATGCAGCCAGCACCTTCCGCCTGCAGCCCGGTAGAACGGAAGGAAAGCCGTGGCAGGTACGGGCCGTTGCGTGGATACCGGCCTAAGCGGCTACTTTTGCCACTGGTCTAACCGGTCCGGCATGTACTAAGGCCGGATGGCTTTCAGGCAAAACCAAATCCCGGTTATACGCCATTCCCTTGCGTGCCAGGGCAAAGATGATGCGCAAAAGCCTGCAGCAAATGGCCACCAGGGACTGCTTTCCTTTCAGTGGGTTGTTGGGCCTGGTGGTGTAATAGTGGTGGAGTATCGAAAATTCCTGCGTTCTGGCCACCAAAACCAGGGCTACCCGGAAGAGCGCGCAGCGCAGCTTTGCTCTGCCCCGCTTGCTGATGCGGGTCCTTCCCTTGTGGGTGCCTGAACTGTTTTCCACCAGGTTCAAGCCGGCCAGCTTTATTAACTGCCTGGCATTGCGGTAGTTGTTCAGGTCGCCCACTTCAGAAACTATGGTAGCCACTTGCAGTATGCTCATTCCCGGGATGGTGAGCAGGTACCCGGCATAAGGGATTTCCCTCAACAGTTCTGCCAGGCGGAGCCTCAACCAGCTCGCATTCCTTGAGGATTTCCTTGACCCGGCGTAGCTGGTAGCGGAGCTCCATCCTGGCGCCTTCAAGGCCATCTCTTACACCCACCGAGGTCCTGGCTTTATCCTTTAGGAGCTCAGCATGCTTGAGCCCGACCCGGTTATGAGTGGCCTGGCTTAAAACGGCAGCCACTTCATCTACCGGCTTTTCAGTGAGGTCAGCCGGGAAAGGGAAATTATCCAGGGCAGCCATGGCGGCCTTTCCTTCAACAGACTTGAAAACGTCTTGAAACTCCGGAAAATATAGGTCCAGAATGGTGTTGATTCGCGCTTCGCTTTGTTGAAGTTCTTTGTTTAACCGTTCCCGGAAGTTGACGAGATTGCGGATATCCGCTATTACGCCGGCTGGAATGTGCGGGATGTAGAAACGACCATCCCTGGCCAGGCGGGCAATTACCCCGGCATCCTTGTCGTCCCGTTTGGTTGGTGAATTGTCGTCCAATTCCTTGGCCTTTTTGACATGGTGCGGGTTGACCAGGACCACCGTAATCCCTTGCGTTTTTAAGACACAGGCTAAGGGGAGCCAGTAATGGCCGGTAGGCTCCATGGCCACCAAAACTTTAGACAGGCCGTGTTTAAACTGGACCGTCTTGATTTGCTGGACTAGATCACCAATGCCGGATATGGTATTCTGGAATGGGAACGGCTTGTGCAGTCCCTCCCCCCGGAAATTGGTCATTTGGGCGTAGTGGGTTTGTTTGGCCACGTCTACACCCACAATTAAGGTTTCAGGTGTGATCATGGCAAGCTTCTGGGAAAGGGGATTGTACATCGCTGATCCCTCCTGGTATTGGTGGTTTTGGGTTTTGGCATTTACACCATACCAGGATTTTTTCTTTCCCTCAAGCCCCACTACTCCTGATTACAGGAATGCTACCTATGAGGAATTGAAAGGTCTGAACAACAAATATGCAGACAGGGGAACAGGTAGTTTGCAGCCTACCTATGAGGAATTGAAACACTAAATTTACATCAATCAAAGCATCGATGGAGGATGGGCAAACTACGACATTAACGAACCTGGCTTCCTGGACAGCCTGATTATAGCCATGAACCGGCTGGGGGTGAAATGATGCTGCTGGCATACGAGTATGAGGGGTTATTAATCAATTTGGCGCATAGAAATGAGGTTGTCTCTATCTTACAAGCCCTGGACGAGACTGACCTTGTAACTCCTGAGATCGCAAAGAGGAAAGAAGCAATGATTGAGCGGCTAAGAAGGCTCGGGGAGCATAAGATCTATGAACGTTTAAGAGGTTCAATACCTACAGCCTGAATGAGAAGGCTCCGGAACAACAGATGCCGGTTTGCAGCCTACCTATGAAAGTATGGTGTAAGGTCCTAGGAGGGGACGCCCCCACGGAGGAGCTGTTGTAATTTTACTTGCCGTAACAAACCCTACTAAATCCGAGTACGTAGATTGGCACTTTGCTAAAGTTTACCAAGAAAACTCCAAAGAAGGAGCTTTAGCCAGTTTTGTTGGAATCTTTCTGCCTATTGATAAAATAATTTGCGAGCATACCGTATCCAGAAATTTTCTCCATTTTTCTGTGTGCTTTAAGCTGGTGTAGAATGTTTGGAGGAGCGGCGATTGAACGGCGGAGAGGTCGTGACTGAAGAACATTGTAATGGTATGATGCAAATTAGGGAAAGAGGGAAAGAGGGAAAGAATGGTAGTTGGTATAATTCTCGCCGTCCCTGCTGCAGTGGTGGGATTTGCCTTATTGCGGCGCTACCGATGGGAGAAGCTCCATGAAGAACTCAGCCAGAAGGTTATTACAGAGGACAAGCTCGGCGAGTTGACTGGAAGTCCGTGGTACCGGATAATAGAGCCAGCTGCAGTGGCTGGTGCCACGGCCTATGATGTCGTTCACGCCCTGGCCATGATGGATGACCGAGTACTGGAGGCCATGGATTTCTCCAGCAAGCTGGATCTGAGTACGTTTAATCGGCTCGGCGCGTACGTCCATGACCAGTTCTACACCGGCAGCGAGGCCTCCATCACTGGAGCTGTGGAGAGACTTCAGGGGTACGCGGCCGAGCAGATAGTGGCGGCACACCTTGCCGCCCAGGGGCATGTGGTGGAGTTTCCCGACACACCAAACCAGGAAGGCTGGGACCTGCTGGTGGACGGCCACCCCCTGCAGGTTAAATGTGTCATGGACCCTGCCATTATCAAAGAGCACCTGGAGAGGTACCCGGATATTCCGGTCATCGTCAATGCTGAAATGGGACAGCACTTTGCCGACAACAGCCACGTAATAGTTGATAAAGACCTTATCCACTCCCAGGTCGCGGAGCATGTACATAATACAATCCATGGTGTTCACGCAATTGACTCGATGCCTTTCCACGTGCCGGTCATCACTCTGGCTCTGGCAGCGGTGAGAGAAGGTGTCTTGCTGGCAGACGGCCGCGTTAATCTGTCCGAGGCCGCAAGGAATGTCGGAAGGGACGTAGCAATGGTAGGCGGCGGCGGTTTTATCGGCAGCAAAGTGGGTTTGGCCGTTGGCGGTATGGTGCTGGGGCCGGTCGGAGCGGCTATTGGGAGTATTCTCGGGGCAGTAGCCGGCGCTGTGGCCGGCAGGAAACTGGCCAACAGTGCTCGGCTGCAGCCCCTGGAGGAGGCCAAGGATAAGCTGAACAGGGCGTTATATGAAGTGGTGCGGTTGGTGCCGGAGGCCATAGAGCACAAGGTCGCGGCACTGGAGGGCAAGATCGGGTCAGTCAGACGCCGCTTGAAGATCAACTTCCTGAGCTGGCTCTGGCCGTCACGCCGGTGTCTTCTGTTCCGGGAGATAAAGAGCAGGATAGAAAATAGGATAGAGGGGCTGCGCGAGAAGGCTGCCTGGGCAGCCGTCGTCGATAAGGCATACTATGACCGCTCGCAGTGGGAACACGGTCTGTATAAGCCGGGCCTGGAGGTCTGCCGTTGGGTAATGGAAGAAGAGAGGTTTAATCACCCGGGACTTATATCGGCCCTGCAGAAAGTGGATACCTGTGCGAAGCGTTTGAAGGAGGAGGCCAACAGGCTTGGCCTGGATGGACCTCCACTGGGGGAACGCATCAAGAGAGGGGCCATCAGGCTGTTGGGCAATGTGATTGGCTGGTTTGATAGATTAAAGAGGGGATAGGCCAGTCATCCATGAATAATGCCACCGTAGAGAACAATTCTTGCCCGTCCTGCTTGTAAGGACAAACAATCGCTACGTTTTGGGTCACGATTATTGGGAATGCGGCCTGGAAGAAGAGAAAAGGGGAGAATACTGCCCATACTTTCGGAGACTAAAAGGAACGGAGCCACGTCGAAATGTCCAAAGCGGCGATAAACCCAACCTACTGCAAAACGGCCCTCAGCAGGACCGGCATTCCGGGCTACCGCTACTGCCTGAACCCTTATGTCGGCTGCTCCCACGGGTGCCGTTACTGCTATGCGGACACAGTGCTCCGTTTTTCCGGCCGCTCCGGGAAATGGGGCGAATTCGTGGCCGCTAAAGTCAACTTCCCGGAGGTTTTGAGGGAAGAATTGCGGCGGAAAAGGAACCTTTCAGGCAGGATTATCTTTGGTACCGTTACAGACGCCTACCAGCCTGCGGAAGAAAAGTTCGGTCTTACCAGGAGTTCCCTGGAGATCTTTGCGGAGGAGTGGCCAAACGCGGAGATTGACCTGCTTACGAAATCTGACATTGTAGTACGAGATGTGGATGTGCTCAAGAAGCTGAAAAATTGTTCCATCGGTTTTACTGTGACCACTTCTGATGACAGGGTAGCCGCTGTGTTAGAGCTCAGGGCCGCCACGCCGTCGGCGCGCCTCCTGGCCGCGAAAAGGCTTACTGGCGAAGGTTTACACGTATGGGCCTTTATTGCGCCTGTTCTTCCGGGAGTGAGCGACGCTCCCGGGGTGCTGGAGGAGCTTATATCTGGCCTGAAAGAAGCCGGGGTTAAGGAAGTCTACCTCGATTCGCTGAACCCTTATCCTGCTTCCGTGTATCGTCTAAAAGTTGCTTACCAGACAATGCTTCCCTGGGCACTGAAGCACCTGGAACAGTACCTTTGTGATCCCCGCGGGTACTTAAAAGCACTCTCGGAAGAATTGGCTGCCCTTTCGCAGAAATACGGCTACGACTTAAGGGTTGATTAAAACCGTAGGTGCATGGCCCAAAAATAACGGACCAAGAAGGTGGAGCGGTTTTGTATGATCAGATTGAGGGGTCACCACTTGATTTGCCTTCACTTCTACCGGAGCGAGGGATACAGTCGGGAATTTGTCGAAAACCTGGAAGACGTAGTGCGCAGGGCTACGGAGGGCGAGGAAATAGAGGTAGTTGAAGGCGCGGACGACATCTGCCGGGCTTGCCCGACGCTCCAGGGAGAAAAGTGCGTCGCCAGGCCCGGGGTGGACGCAGAAATCAGAGAAATGGATGCGGAAGCGGCCGCGCACCTTGGTGTCGAAGTTGGGTCAAAGGTGCTCTGGCATGAAATAAGGGCCAAAGTGATGGCGATGTCCAAAGAGTGGCTGACGGCTTTCTACGGGGGGTGCGATTGGGGAGAAGTCTGCGCCGAGAAAAAGATAGTGTTGGGGCTGGTTTGAACCAGCTTTTCCCTCTATTTGTCGCCAACATGGGGGACACGCATACCTATGGTTGTAAAAGCTTTATTTCTTCTTAAATTAGCAAGATTATGTTACGCACAGGGGGGTAACGATTGACGCATAGGGAACGTATACTGAAGACCCTCTCTGAAACCGCCGTGCCGGTGTGCGATGACTGCTTGACCAGGATCACTGGAATAAATCCACGTCAAACGGTTTACCAGAACTGTACCAGTTTGGCAAATACGGGAACGATCAGGCGTGAACAAGGGGAATGCGCTTTTTGTGCGAAAATCAAAATAGTTAGTTGGATTGAAAAAGGTATAGAGAATTATGCCAGCTTTCTGGCTAAAGCTGACATCACGCGGACTGAAACTTCATCCCAAAAAGAGAAGGATTTAAAGACTAAACCTCCCTGGTACTGGGAGGGGAATATCCAGTCTAAGCTGGTTGCATACCTGGCAGCTCAAGGTTATTTCATCCGGAGCGTTACGGACACTGCGTCCAGGTTGCAGGGGAAAGACATAGTTGCGGTTACGCCGGAGGGCCGGGAATTATGGGTCTCGGTCAAAGGGTTTCCGGAGAACAACTCCTATACACAGGCCCGCCATTATTTCGCACAGGCAGTATTTGACGTCATTCTGTACCGCAGCGAGAACTCCGCAGTTGAACTTGCATTGGCATTGCCCCATGGCTTTCCTACATACGAAAGGCTGGCTTCACGTATTTCCTGGCTTCGCAGAGCCTTGCCGCTGAGGATCTATTGGGTTGACAACTTTGGTAACGTGAAGGAGGAATAAACTTCATAAATCCATAACAGGAACAGAAGGCCCCTTGCGGTGGGAGGGAGTTATAGTGAAACCGTTTAAAATTTGCGACGGCCTTTACCAGATCGGCGGTCCGGAAATCACCGCCCCGGAGGATTGCTGCGTTTACCTTCTCGACGGGGGCGGTGAGCTGGCCATAATCGATGCCGGATTGGGCCGCAGTGCCCCCGACCTGATCGGCAACCTAAAGAAGCTTGCCCTTGACCCTGCTTCAGTGAAATATCTGGTGGCGACGCACGGCCACATTGACCATACGGGAGGGCTGGCCTATCTTAAGGAAAAATTACAGGCCAAAGTGGTGGCCCACGAGCATGAACTCCCGGCAATGGAAGGGAAAAATGTCTCGCTGACCGCGGCAAGTTATTACGGCGTGAAATACAGGCCGGTGGCGGTGGACGTTGTTCTCCGGGGCGAAGAAGAAACCCTGGATCTGGGGGGTCTTAAACTTGTCTTTCTCCATACACCCGGCCACACTCCCGGAGGAATTTCCCCTTACGTTGACCTCGGAGGGAAAAGGATTCTTTTCGGACAGGACATCCACGGTCCGTTTCATCCCGCTTGGGGTTCGGATCTGGCCGCCTGGGAACAATCGATGCGAAGGCTTTTGGCTCTTAAGCCAGATATCCTCTGCGAGGGGCATTTCGGGATTTATCAACCTTATGAAAAGGTCAGGCAGTACATCGAAAGCTACCTGCAACGCTATCGGGAAAAAGCGTATTTTTTGGCCAACGGATTAAATGTTTCACAGTATCATTTTGTCCACGGCGGCTTCCAGGGTGGATCAGTTTGACAATATCACAGGGGCTAAAAATGGTTTAGTTTTTATAGTAGCAAATACATAAGGGGAG
Source organism: Desulfofundulus luciae (assembly GCF_030813795.1). NCBI lineage: Bacteria > Bacillati > Bacillota > Clostridia > Eubacteriales > Peptococcaceae > Desulfofundulus > Desulfofundulus luciae. Next base: position 7,388 of record NZ_JAUSUX010000020.1, read on the forward strand.
CGTAAACACACGGTCGGCCGGAGTCATAGCATATTGTAAAAGCAGCAAGTAAAGGGAGGGATTTTTTTGGATAAGGCTCCGGCGGCTATGGTGACGGCAGGCCCGCGGGGTATCAGGCGGGGCCAGCCGGCTCCCTTGTTTGAATCGGAAGCTTACTGGCGGGGGAGGAGGGTCGATATTCGCCTGGCCGACTACCAGGGTCGTTACGTGGTACTTTTCTTTTACGCCAGCGATTTTACTTTTGTTTGACCTACGGAGTTGGCAGCAGTTGCTGCCCGTTACGACCGGTTTGCCCAGGTGGGTGCCGAGGTGCTGGCCATCAGCACAGACAGCGTTTACGCCCATAAGGTGTTTGCCGAGGTGTCTCCCTCGGCCCGCAAGGTCCAGTATCCACTGCTTTCCGACCGCAACCAGGAAATATCCCGTGTCTATGGCGTGCTCGATGAGGAGACCGGTGCAGCTTACCGGGCCACTTTCATCATCAACCCCCAGGGCCGTATTGAGTATTACTGCGTCTACCCCCGGGAAGTGGGGCGGAACGTGGACGAAATTATCCGCGTGATCCAGGCTATCCAGTACGCTGCCGCTACGGGCGAAGGTGTACCCGCTCAGTGGCATCCGGGTCAGCCTGGTATCAGGCGGGACTTTGAAAGGGCCGGGACGATTTAGGAGGGCTAAGAGATTCTCCTACCCCGTTGTTAAGACGGGGCTTGATTTTTTCACTCCTCCCCCGAATTATCCAAGCCCCACATCTGGAGAAGGCGGTTTAGTTTCAGGGTGATGTACCCTAAAACTGCGGCCACCAGCGTGGGCACGTAAAGGCCGGCACCTATACCCGTGCCCAGGCCGGCGGTAAGCCAGATGCTGGCGGCAGTGGTGAGGCCGCGGATGTGGTCCCGGTCCTTGAAGATAATGCCGCCGCCAATAAAACCTACACCGGTGACAATTTGCGCGGCTATGCGTGCCGGGTCCCCCGGCTGGTAGGGATTTGTTCCAATTAAGGACGTAAAACCGTAGCTGCTGATTAAGGTGAACAGGGCGGAGCCCAGGCAGACCAGGGCATGGGTGCGCACTCCGGCAGGCTTGTGGCGTATTTCCCTTTCCAGCCCGATGAGAAATCCCACTAAAAAAGCCAGCAGCAACCTGGCAAGCATTTCTTTCAGGCTGATCAACGGGGTTCACCCTTTAGATAAGTGTTGAACGTTGAACTCTATTATGATCGGCTACTCCCGCCGGTTATGCGTGGATACCTTCTTTAACCCGGGCCCGGGTTGAAAAAATCAATGAAGCCTCCGGGAATTTTCCCCGGAGGCTTCGTTGATCAAGGCCGATTACTGCCAGGTTTTGATAGGGCAGTATCACACCGTTTCCTCAATCACCAGATCCACAAAACGGAAGTTCACCGTATCCACCAGGCCCCGGTTGGTCACCCGCAGCTCCGGTATTACCGGCAGGGATAAAAGGGCCATGGTCATGAAGGGGGAGACCAGGGGGCAGCCCAGCTCCCTCCAGGCCCGTTCCAGGGCAGCCACCATTTCCCGCACCCCTTCCACCGGCCGGTCGGACATCAACCCGGCTATGGGCAGGGGCAAGAGGGCCAGCACCCGGCCGTTCAGCACGGCCGCCATGCCGCCACCGCATTCGGCCAGGGTGTTGGCGGCCAGGGCCATGTCGGCGTCGTCCATGCCCACCACCAGCAGGTTATGGCTGTCGTGGGCCACGGTGGAGGCCACCGCGCCTCCTTTAAGATGAAAGCCCCTGACCAGGCCCAGGCCCATGTTTCCCGGCCCGCCGTGCCGTTCAATGCAGGCCACCTTGGCCACATCCAGTTCCACGGAAGACCTGATTTCCCCGTTTTCCACAGGCATTTCCACCTGCCGGTGCAAGGTGCCCACCCTGGCTTCGATTACTTCCATTACCCGCACCAGGGCTTTCTTCCCGTGGTGGGCGGCAATGGTGAAATCGCCGGCGGCAAGGGGCTTGCGCAGGTGCACCGAGTGACGGGCCTTTTCAGGGTAATCGAAGGGCGCCAGGTCAAATAACATCCGCCCTTTTTCGGCCACCATCATGCCGTCCACCATGACCCGTTCCACCTTCATGTCCGCAAGATCGGGGATAAACAAAATATCGGCACAGCGCCCGGGGGCGATGCTGCCCAAATCCCGGGTTACCCCGAAGCACTGGGCGGGATTGATGGTGGCCATCTGGATGGCCCGCACCGGGTCGACCCCTTCCTGGATGGCCCGGCGCACCACGTGGTTCAGGTGGCCCAGGGTTAGCAGGGTTTCCGGGTGGGTGTCGTCGGAAACCAGGATGGCGTAGCGGGAGTCTACCCGGGTTTCGGTGATGCTCTTTATCGTAGCCTTAACATCCTGCCAGGCCGAACCCTCCCGCATCTTGGCATACATGCCCAGGCGCATGCGGGCCAGGGCGTCTTCCATGCGCGTGGATTCGTGGCAGGAGCATATGCCTGCGGCAATGTAACCCGGCAGGCCCACTTCCGTTTCAGGGATAGAATAGTGTCCCGTGACCACCTTATTTGCTTTCAGGGTGGCCTGTATTTCCCCGTGCACCAGGGGATCTCCCGCCAGCACGCCGGGGAAGTTCATCATTTCGCCCAGGCCGATGATCCCCGGCCAGGTCATGGCTTCACGAACTTCCGCCGGCCCGATGCTTGCCCCGGCATCCTCAAAGCCGGGGGCGGCGGGGACGCAGGAGGGCATGGTGGTAAAAACCTTTAAAGGCAGCCTTTCCCCTTCTTCCATCATCAGGCGGATGCCCTCCATGCCCAGGACATTGGCGATTTCATGGGGATCCATGAAAATGGTGGTGGTGCCGCAGGGGATTACCGCCCGGGCAAACTGGGTGACGGTAACCATGCTGCTTTCCACGTGAATATGCCCGTCCAGAAAGCCCGGCACCAGGTAACAGCCCCCGGCATCGATCACCAGGGTATCCTTGCCGATGGTATGGCCGGCCCGGCCTACCAGCACCACCCGGCCGTGTTTAACAGCCACATCCAGGCCGGGCTGGATTTCGGCGGTATGCACGTTCACCACCCGGCCGTTTTTGATTACCACATCGGCCGGTATTTTCCCCTGGGCGGCCAGGGCCAGATCGGCGGTAACTTCCCACAGGGGACGCCGGTTGGGTTGATATGCCATTTTTTCACCCCGCAAGATGAATGGTTTTCCCACTATATTTACCGTGTGAAAGGGAATAATACCTGCAGGTAAGGGGGGGAAAACTGCACTTAATTTTTAGTTGGGGCAGTTTGTCCTTTAAAGGGTTTGGTGGTATTGGAGAGAGCCCTGCATGAACTTTATTTTTACTGACGTAAGGAGGGGTTGTCTTGCCGGCAGAACGGGACGAGATTTTAACACAAAAGGTGCAGGCCGTCCTGGACAGCGACGTGCGTACCAGGGAATACGGATTGAAGGCCGATGTAGTGGACGGCAGAGCCCGCATTACCGGCATCGTGGATACCCTGGCTGAGAGGGAACAGGTGAGCCGGATTGTTTCGGCTATCGAAGGCATCCGGGCGGTGGAAAACGGCGTGGCCGTAAGTACCGATGGGGCCATCACCGACGATGATGTGGCCTTTGAAGTGGGTGAGGAACTGGATGCGGCGGGTGTCAACCGCCGTCATGTGGGGGTAAAGAGCGTTAAGGGAGTGGTTTTCCTCCAGGGGCGGGTAGACAACGCCGGGGAAATTGAAAGGGCTAAAGCCGCGGCCGCCAGGGCCCGGGGGGTAAAGGAAGTGATCAGCCAGCTTAAACTGCGCCCCCCGGGTGGTTACGATGATGAAAGCCTGGAGGCCATCTTCCACCACCAGGTGAACAATGACGGGGAAGACGAGGGGGAAGCCCGTATATTTTAAGGGGGATAAGTCCGGCGACTTATCCCCAACTTTTCTTTCCGGGCCCTGGATAGCTGTTGGGAGCCGTCATTGATCCGGAAGAGGTGAAAAACGGTCTTCTTGTCCCACCCCATATCCCAGGGGCAGTGGTAGCGGTCCACCGTATGGGCGTCCACCACCGGGTAACCCCGGGAGTCCGTCCCGACCACAATGGCAAAATGCTCGATGCGCCCCTTTTCCTCATAGCCGATCACATCCCCTTTTTGCAGTTCCCGTACGGCTCCCCGGGGAAATTTGACGCCAGGCTGGTTCAATTCCGGGAAGGTACCCCGGGCTATCCGCCGGGCATGGCCGCTGTACAGGAGCCAGCTGGCAAAGGCCTCGGTTTGCACCCAGGCCCGGCTCCCCGAACCGCCGTTGCGGTCGTAGCGGTAGTACCAGGTGCCGTCCATGGGGAGCCTGCCTCCTTCCTGGTCCCCCAGGCACTGGGACACAAAATTGGTGCAGTCCCCGCCGTTGCCGTTGAGGTCGCGGTAACGGGGGTTGTATTTGTGATTGTTGCCGGCTCCCCAGGCCAGGCCGGCGTATTTATCCGCGTACCGGGCCGCCCCCTCCCGGTCGAAAATACCGGGGGAATAGTTCTTTGCGGGGGAGGATTTTACCACCGCTCCTATACAGGCGGCGCCGTCTGCGGGCGTGGGTTTAGGTACCAGGGTGTCGTCACCCAGCCCGTCGGTATAAAAGTCCTTCCGGATAAGCCACTTTCCGTCCCTTTTTACCAGCTCCATCCAATGCCGGGTGCCGATGCCAAAGCGGTTGACGGCAGGATCTTTGGGGTAAACGTACCCCAGCTGAAGGGTCTGGTGGACAATAAATTCGGCGGTATCTCCACGAACACGGAACCAGGTGATGTGTATTGATGGTTTTGCTTCAATGAACCGCAACCCCCGCTTTTTAGCCCACTGCTGTACAAAATTCAGCTTGTGTTCCTCATGGGCAAGGGCCCAGCGCCCCAGCCTGGCCCCGGTATCGTAGCAGGCCAGGACCGGGGCGGGATCGGCTCCGGTAATAATGGCCCGGGCGCGGGTTTCAAAAATTTGCTTCACCGTGGTTTCCAATTCCTTTTTTGAGACGGGCGAGCCGGCGGCTGGGCAATTTGAAGCTCCAAGAATGCCGGTCATGCTGATAATTATTAGTGGTAAAACAATTTTGCGCAATAACATAAAGCCCCTCCTCCAGCTTTAGGCCATAACATTTATATGTTTTCCAGCAGTGAAAGAGGCTTGCGCGTTTAATAATGGTAACTCTGCCTGAAAGAAAAAGCCGCTCGTCCGAGCGGTCACACTGTCTTTAAGTGCAGGTGACTTCCCGCAGTACCCGGTTCCAGGCATCCGGGGCTACCTCGCGGTACCTGGCGGGGCCGACAAAATAGTCCCGCCCGGGGAGGGCCTGTTTGCGCAGGATTTCCGGGCCGTTCCCCTGCAGGGCCTGGTAAAGGGTCAGGATATGGCCCATACCCAGGTTTGTCTCCACCCCGCTGGTAAAAATCCACAAAAGGCGCGGCAGTTTGATCAGTACGGCCGGTTCAATCAGTCTTGCCGCCAGGGCCCGGATTTCTGCTTGCAGGTCCATGCGCTGGCTGGTGTAAGTCCCCTCAAATACCTCCAGCAAAGAAGTTTGTTTGCCGGCCATCTCCACCGGCCCCAGCGCCTCGCTGGTGCGGGTCAGGGTAGCCTGGCTGATATCCACGTAATGGTTAATGGGTATGCCGAAGCGTTTTTCCAGGTATGCCGTCGTCCCTTCACGTCCCGTTTTATGGTAGAGTTCCTCCAGTGTTTTCACGCCCCGGATGTCATGGATGCGGGTGTTTATGGGGATGGAGACAATGCCCACCGGTTTCTTGCGCGGGGTGACGGCCATCAGGGTAACGGCCTTTAATTTTGGACCGTCGGTCCAGAAAATGAGGACGTTTTCCGTCGCGGTCGTCTGGTTTTGTTTGTCTTGCGGGTTGCCGGGTTGCTGTTGTTCTGCATGGGCTTCAGTAGCCGTGTTTAAAAAAATAAGTAAGGTAAACACTGCAAGAAAGGCGTACCACAACAACTTCCGGGAATTCAACGCCCGTAACCTCCTTTGCCGTGCCGGATTTATTTTGCACCGGGATTTCCCTTTTATGCAACTTCCTATTGACATGGGAGGGGGACTGATCTATACTGGATGATAGTTTTATCGGGTAGTATTTTATCATATTAAAGTAAAGAAGGGTTGTGGGGGTGTTTTGATTGAAGTTGCGGTTGGGCCTGCCAAAGGGGAGCCTGCAGGAAGCCACTTTTCAGTTATTCAAACGGGCCGGTTTTAATATGGCGGTCAAGAGCCGCTCCTACTTTCCCAGCGTTGACGATCCGGAGCTGGAAATAGTGCTGATGCGTGCCCAGGAGATCCCCCGGTATGTGCATGAGGGTGTGCTGGATGCGGGCATCAGCGGCCTGGACTGGATCATGGAAAATGAGGCCGACGTGGTGGAGGTGGCCGAGCTTGTTTATTCGAAACAAACCACCAACCCCATCCGTCTGGTGCTAGCTGTGGCCAATGATAGCGATATCCGGACGGTGGCCGATTTGCAAAACAAGCGCATTGCCACCGAGCTGGTCCGGGTGACCAAAAAGTTTCTTGCCAGCCACGGCGTAGAGGCTTACGTGGAATATTCCTACGGTGCCACCGAGGTCAAGGTGCCTCACCTGGTGGATGCCATTGCCGATCTTACGGAAACCGGTAGTTCGCTGAAGGCCAATAATTTAAGGGTGATTGCCACCATATTGGAATCAACCCCCCGCCTCCATGCCAACAAGAAAGCCTGGGAGGATCCCTGGAAGCGGGAGAAGCTGGAAAACCTGGCCGTGTTGCTGCAGGGGGCGCTCCGGGCCGACGCCAAGGTGGGCCTGAAGATGAACGTGCCCAGGGAGAAGCTGGATGATGTGCTGGCGTTGTTGCCGGCCATGAAACACCCCACCATTTCCCAGCTGGTAAATTGCGACTGGTGTGCGGTGGAGGTAATTATGGATGAGAAAAAAGTGCGGGATTTGATCCCGGCCTTGAAAAGAACAGGTGCACATGACATCATTGAGTACCCGTTGACCAAGGTGATTCCCTGAAGGCGGGCATGCACGTTACCCTGAGCTGACTTCCGGAGTTCGCCAGGATGTGCAATTCTTCAGTTCTAACCTTCCCCGGGCCGGGGAAGTTTTTATTTTGCCGGCCGGAAGGTTTATCAGAAAGTTCTTAGAATTAAACCATAGGGGGATCATTTATGGGGAGGGATCGCGATTGCCCGGCAATAAACTGGAGGTGCTGGACAGTATTTTTTATCCCCGCAGCGTGGCTGTAATAGGGGTTACCGAATCGAGCGACCGGGTAGGTTATAACCTTTTACAAAGTCTTATCTATTCGGGGTTTCAGGGCAAGATCTATCCAATACATCCCCGCCTTGAGAGCCTGCAGGGCCTGCCGGTATACCGTTCCCTGGAAGAAGTGCCCGGACCGGTGGATGTGGCGGTAATTGGGGTAAATCAGTTTGCTACCGTGGAAGTGGTGGAGCAGTGCGGTAAAAAAGGAGTGAAAGGGGTTATCTGCGTAGCGGGCGGCTACCGGGAAATGGGGGCGGAAGGGAAGGCCCTGGAAGAACGCCTGATTGCCGTGGCCCGGCAATATAACATGGAAGTGGTTGGCCCGAACACGCTGGGGTTGATTAATACCCGGGCCAATCTAAACGCCACTTTTTATCCCCTGCGGTTACCCCGGGGCAAAGTTTCCTTCGTCAGCCAGAGCGGTGGTGTGGGGCTTACCATACTGCAAAAAGCCATGGATGAGGGCCTGGGCATCAACAAGTGGGTGGGCGTGGGCAACCGCAGCACCCTGGAATTGAGCGATTACCTGGAATACCTGGCCCGGGACGACAGTACGGCGGTCATTGGCGTTTTTGTCGAGGGCACCGATGATGCCCGGCGCCTGGTACAGGTAGCCGGTGAGGTGGCCCGGCGTAAGCCGGTGGTTTTTTATAAGGTGGGGCGTTCTGATGCGGTGAACCTTGCCGCCCTCACCCATACCGGCAGCATGGCCGGCAGCTATCAAATGTACAGGCAGATACTGCAACAGTTCGGCCTTTTGGTAGTGGAGAGTACTTTAGAAATGGTGGCTGCCTGTAAAGCCCTGGCCATGGCTCCCATTCCCCGGGGAAACGGGGTAGGGGTGGTGACCCATACGGCTGGTCCCAGTATCGTACTGCTGGATGAAGTAAACTTGCGGGGCGGGGTGTTCCCTCCCTTTACTGAGAGTACTATGGACAGGATCAAAGAGGTACTGGGTCAAAACCCCCCGGTGGTGCTCAAAAACCCCCTGGATGCAGCGGGACAGGGCATGCAGGCAGCTGCCATTGGCCGGCTGGTGGAAGCGGTGCTGGATGATCCGCGAATCGATCTCCTGGTGGCTGCCTACTGCCTTCACCTGAACTGGCGCTGTCCCACTCCGGAACTGCTGGCCGCACAAAAGCAGAGCGGCAAGCCGGTGGTGGCCCTGTACATTTCGACCCAGGAACAAGTAAGGGAAGAGAGGGAAATCCTGCACTCCCGGGGCATCCCCGTCTACATTACCCCCGAGGAGGCGGCCTGGGGAGTCTCGGCCCTTTTACATTACGCCCTGCAACGAGGAGGGATCAGCCGGTGAACGTTGCGGAATTCTTAGCGGAGGCCCGGGCTGCCGGGCGCCGGTATTTATGTGAGGACGAGGTGAAGGAAATTCTGGGTAAGGTGGGAATACCCGTGACTCCCTGCCGGCTGGCTCATAATGAGGACGAAGCGGTGGAACTGGCCGGGGAATTGGGTTATCCCGTGGTCTTAAAGGTGCGGTCCCCTTTAATCGCCCACAAGTCGGATACAGGTGGGGTGGCCTTGAACATGGTGGATGGCCGGCATGTGCGTCAGGCCTACCGGGAGATCATGGCCCGGGCGAGGGCAACAGATCCCGCGGCTGCAGTAACGGTGCAGCCCATGGCCCCGCCGGGTAGGGAAATGATTGTCGGGGTTACTACCGACCGGCAGTTCGGACCCGTGCTCATGTGCGGGCTCGGTGGGGTGTTTACGGAAATTCTGGGGGATGTCAGCTTTCGTTTAGTTCCCGTAAGCCCCGGTGTGGCCCGGAACATGATCCAGTCCTTGCGGGGATACCGTTTGCTGGCCGGTTACCGGGGTGCCCCGCCCTCAGACGAAGAGGCTCTCGTCAATATACTGGTTAAGGTTTCCGATCTGGTTGCCAGTTATCCCCAAATCCAGGAGATGGATTTAAACCCGGTAGTTGTTTATGACCGGGGAGCGCTGGTCCTGGATGCACGGATGGTGCTGGCAGGGTAGGATTTTTGCCGGGCTATGAAAGCGGCCCGGCATTTTTTGTGGGCTACTGGTGCCAATAAAATCCTTGTCAGAAATGGCCGGAAAAGTATATGCTATACTGGAGGAATGACCACAGCCTGATGCCCTTTGCGTGTGGTCAATTCCCGGCAAAAAAACAGGAGAAGAGGGTTGATTTAGTGATTCCTTTACGCGATAGCATCCGCCCGCGACGCAGGCCCTTTGTGAACTGGCTTTTAATTTTGATCAACCTGTGGGTTTTCTTTTTTAAAGAATTGGGACTTTCCCAGGCACAACTAAGCGAGCTTTTCTATAACCTGGGCGTTATTCCCGCCCAGGTAACCCATGCCCTGCAAACCGGAGCGCCGCTGGAACCCCTGTTAATACCCTTTATTACGGCCATGTTTTTGCATGGCGGGTGGGTACACGTCGGGGGCAACATGCTGTACCTGTGGATATTCGGGGATAATGTGGAGGACCGCCTGGGTCACTTTCGTTTTCTTCTCTTTTACTTGCTCTGCGGCGTGGTAGGAAGCCTGGCCCATATTCTGGCCAACCCTACTTCACCCGTACCGGTTATCGGTGCCAGCGGGGCAATTGCCGGGGTTCTGGGCGGGTACTTTATTACCTTTCGCCATTCAAGGATCCTGGCCCTGGTGCCGGTGTTCTTTTTCCTCACCCTGATGGAAGTGCCGGCGGTAATTTTCCTGGCCCTGTGGTTTGTCATCCAGCTCTTTAACGGCGCGGCTTCCCTGGGTGGGGTGGTCAACCCGGTGGCCTGGTGGGCCCATGTAGGTGGTTTTGTAGCCGGAATGATCTTAATGAAGCTTTTGACCCCTCGTAGCCGGCTGCGCAACGAGTATCCCTGGTGGTAAGGGTGTACGTATAAGCAGGGGAATCCCGCAGGGATATCATTCCCTGTAGCCGGTGCCGTATTAATGTGACTATGTACAGGCAGGGGTATCTCCCCTGCCGTTTCTTACCGGGCAAAGACGTGGTTGCCGATTTGCATGATTACCGGCCGGGACCAGACCCAGGTGCTCCTTGCCTTAGCCGGGTTCCAGTAGTAAAGGGCTCCGCCCGTGGGATCATGACCACTGGCTGCTTCCCGGGCTGCGGCGATGGATTCAGGGGTGAGGGGCCGTAAATACTGGCCGTTGGTTACCGCCTCAAAGGCATCGGGCTGGTATATCACTCCCCGGATGGTGTGGGGGAATTCCCCGCTCCGGGTGCGGTTCAGGATTACGGCCCCTACGGCTACCTTGCCGATATAAGGCTCGTCGGCTGCCTCACCCTCAATCACCCGGGCCATGAGTATAAGGTCGTCCCGGCTGATGCTGGATCCGCGGGATACCTGAGCATTGACTTTCGTCTGGAAAGAATGCCTTTGGGATATTTTATAATTGTTCGCAGTGATCTTGCTCGTTTTGGAGTTTTCCGCAATTCCAGTGGTGGCATCCCCGTTGCCCGGCAATACCGCCAGGGCAAAGATCAGCACTACCATAACCGCGGTAGCAGCCATTACGGCTGCTTTGTTCTCTTTGAACCAAAGAAAAAAAGCCATGGTTTCCACTCCTTTCGTCGTTTCCCCCAGGCCACTGGCGAGTATAACGTAAGTTGATTGGATAATCAACCGTAAATTTTTGCCGATGTATGATGTATAAGGTCTTTTTATTTTCAAAGGAAGTAAAACAGCGCCCCCAGGGCGGTGGTGGCCGGCAGGGTGAGAACCCAGGCTAAAAGAATTCTGGCCACTGTGGACCAGGATACGGCCTTTGCTCCCCGGGTAAGGCCCACTCCGGTGATGGAAGAAGAAATGACATGGGTGGTGCTGACGGGTAATCCTAAAAGGGTGGCCGTCAAAATGACCATGGCCGAGCCCATATCGGCGGCAAAACCTGCTGGCGGATCCAGGTGGGTGATGCCCCTGCCCACCGTACGGATGATCCGCCAGCCGCCGCAGGAAGTTCCCAGCGCCAGGGCCAGGGCCGAAAGGACCTTAACCCACAGGGGGACCACAAAACTCTCCTGGTATCCGGTCAGGACCAGGGCCAGGGTAATTACCCCCATGGTTTTTTGTGCGTCGTTGGTCCCATGGGAAAAGGCCTGCAGGGCGGCGGCCAGGCGCTGCCAGTATCTGAACCGGCGGTTTAGATGGGGACCGGTCCGGCCTCCGGATAAGCAAAACACGACCGTCATGACTGCAAAACCGGCAGTTACGGCCAGGAGTGGGGACAGGACCAGGGCCTGAAAAATAGTGCTCAACCCGGCAAGGTTAACCCCTATCGGGCCTGTTGCGGCCAGGGTAGCGCCGGTTAAGGCGCCTACCAGGGCGTGGGAAGAACTGCTGGGCAGCCCGCCAAGCCAGGTTAACAGGTTCCAGACAATGGCCGCCAGCAGGGCGGCCGAAATGGTTTTGGGGTTATTAAAAAGGATGGCGGTATCGATAATGCCTCCGGCAATGGTCAGGGCCACCCCGGTAAATGTCAGAGCCCCCAGGAGGTTCAAGGTAGTGGCCAGGAGGATGGCGGACCGGGGTGTCAGGGCGCCGGTGGCCAGGGAGGTAGCCACGGCGTTGGCGGTGTCATGGAAACCGTTAATAAAGTCGAAGGCCAGGGCCAGGAAAATGACCGGCACAAGGACCTCACACACATGCACTAGCCCCTTTGCGATTTTCTATAAAAGCATATTATCCATGCTTTGGGTTAATCACCTTATTTTACTATCCGTTGAAATAAAAACTACCGGCAGGGTAAATACTAGGCTACAGGTACCCTAAGTTAAGGGTGTAGTTTCTGAGTTCCGGTAAAAAAAAGCTGGAGGAGGATGGTGGTAATGCAAAAGGATATTTGTGTGGTGGGGATTTTAGTGGATGGGCGAGCAGACAGGGCGCCGGAGGTTCAGCAGGTGCTGACCAGGCACGGATCCAGGATTTTAAGCCGGTCGGGGATCCCGGATCCCAGCCGCAGGCGGGGGATTATCACCCTGACCATGGAGGCCGATGAAAGTGAGCGCAAAACGCTGGAGCAGGATTTGCAAAAAATCGAAGGAGTAGTGGTAAAGTCGGTTGCCCTGGGACCGGCATTAATGTAAATTACTCAAAATAAAAATCCCGGTCAGGCATGGCCGGGACTTTTTGCTACAGGTTCCTAAGCCCCTGCTTTGAGCATGTTTTGCCGCACCTGTTCTTCTGCGTGCTTGAAAAATTCCTCCAGGTCTGCTTCCACCATGTTCCGGGCCGTGGCAATAAGCCGGGCTGTTCGCTCGATGTCGATGTGGATGCGGTGTTTGTAAAACATCTGCACATCGTACTTGGCCGCCAGGGTGCGGGGGGTAAGCCGGGCAATTTCAATGTAATAGGGAAAGTTGTGGATGCGCTGGTACAGCCGGCGGGGCTCCACACCGTATAGCGGGGCCACCCGCCGGCTGATTTTATCGATCAGGGCGGCATTGCTAAAGGCGGCGGCCAGGGCCCGGCCGTAAAAGCTACCCTCGCCGATGATGAGTTCAATGCCCATTTCCACGATGTTATGGCTTTTCCACCAGCCCATGGCCGGAGGCAGGTTGCATGCCCGGATGGTCTCCTCCACTATCGGGCGGCCCTTTTCAAAGCAGTAACCCCGTTCGTAGTGAAGGTATTTTTCGTCCCCATAGTAATCCAGGCCCTCCGGGGTAACCCCGTGGGTCAGTACCCCGCGGGCAAAATCCCGCAACTGGGGATCGTCCCCCAGGGCGGCCAGCAGCTCTTTTCCCCGGCCGTGGCTTTCTTCGCGGCCGGGGGCCAGGGCGGCAATCATATCGGGGAAAATGCTGCCTAAAACCATGGCGTCCGAAAGCTCCCCGCAAACTCTCTCGGCGAAGTAAACGTGGGTTTGAGGATACAACTTGAATACCCCCGCCGGGCAGGTTGGGTTGCTGGATATTCTTCTACCTCTGTATTTCGTTTTCCTACCGGGAAAGCAAATTTTCGTCTACCACCCTTTGGTGAGCAAAAATCTGGCCCCTGCCGGGAGCAGGGCGAGGGTAAAGGCGAGTCCCCGGATTTGCTTTGCTGCCTGGGAAAGCTCCTGTTCCAGGCGGGTGACGCGTTTTTCCAGTTCCTCCATCGCCGGGCGCCACTCCTGGCATGAGGTGCGGGATGACCAATTAACCAGCGGTGGAATTGTTGGTTTGTGAATTGCCGGGTTCCATTTTACGCAGCACCTCGAGGACATGTTTTGCCCGGCGGTCATGCTGTTGTATCCTGGTAAAGAACTCGATCAGAAAGCGCCGTACCATTTCGTCCCTGGCTACGGGGGGGCGACGCAGGTGTCGGATGAGCAGGATCATGGACTTTAAATGCTCCACCAGAGCCCGGTCGGGATCGCCGGTAAGCTCCATGCGGCGGATTTTCTGCGCGCAGGCCTGGCTTATTTCCGGTACGGTTTTTTCCCGCAGGTTCTGTAAAAAAGCCAGCAAATTATGGACGTCCGGGCTCATATCGTTCATCATTAGCACCCCTTTATGTACATTTCTTTGTTTTTAGGCTGGCACTTCAGGTAAATTTATTTTTGGTAAAAAGTTTACGGGTCAAAAATAAGGCTAGTGGATAAGGGAAGGAAGGGTGAGAAAGATTTCCAGCAGAAAGAGCAGCACAATGGCCAGTTCCAGCAGGACGGACTGCTGGTTCACCAGCCGGTTGCTCAGCATGGTATAATTTTGCATGATTACCGAGAGTTTGCGCTGGATGCTTTCCACCCAGGCCCTGGTACGGAAAACGGATAAAGCGGCTCCGTACACCCGGGCATAGAAAACGTCTTCCGTTACCTTAAGGGAGTTTTGAATCCTTTCCAGGATTTCATTTATGTCAACAACCAGTTCCATTAAACGGTTCATAATATGCCGGTAGTGCCCCAGGCGCCGCAGTTGGGTAACCCGTTCGGCTTCTTCAATGTCATCGTACATTTTGCCCATCTCTTCGCTGAGCAGGTTGTCGTAGTAGCGGAGTTCCAGCAGTTGTGTTAGGGCAAATTCCAGCAAGTCGGGGATATCATGGCTGCCGGCCGCATCGTATACCAGGGCTGAGGCCCAGGTAATGATGGTAAGATCATCCGGGCCATAGGAAAAAGAGTGCTGCAAGGTTTCCCTGCGCACCTGGGGGCTCACGGGTTCCGGCTCGGCCAGCAACAGGGGTACGGGATCCCAATCCCGGTTCCATTCCTGGAAGAAAAACAGAATATAATCTTCCTCGGCTCCCCGCAGTCCCGGGTGAACCATGGCTTTGCTCAGGCCTTCAATTACTTCTTCCAGCTTGCTCTGGAAAATCCCTTCCGTTATGCCTTCTGTTTCCTCGTTTTCGCTTAAATACACGGCCAGATCCCTGATCTCCTGGTAGCTGAATCCCATAGGGAGCAGAATGTGCATGGTCAGGCTGACCACGCCCAGGTTGTAAATCTTACCGGTAAAACGGACGCGGAAATCCTGCCGGCCCAGCCTGATCCGTTCTTCCCCCAGTTCTACGGTCACGGGGGGATTGGGGATATGTATGGATTTCAGTCGCGCCCGGGAAAGGCGCAGCCTGGAAGTGGGTTTGGTATGGGCCAGCGTTTGTTCCACGATGTCCAGCTTGATTTCCTCCGCCACGTCATATAAACGGTAAATCCATATGGAATTGGGCATCCTCAATCGATCCTTTCCGGTAAAGGTCCCGGGCAGATTTTTAGCACCCGCGGCCGCCGGCTGTAAAAATATTATACCCTTGACAGAAGGGTTTTGTAAGTCGTATAATTAAAAATGCGATGTCGGAGTGGCGGAACTGGCAGACGCGCACGTTTGAGGGGCGTGTGGGAAACCGTGCGGGTTCGAGTCCCGCCTCCGACACCATTAAAACACCGCACTGAAATGTGCGGTTCAGTTTTTTTATTTTTCAGGTTGTTTGTAACAGGTTGTGGTTATATTTCCGTGCCGGAATTAAGTAAGCCTTTTGTCGTGGGCAAGTTAAGTCCACGTTTTCTTTTTCCCCGTGCCGCCCCGGCATGTGCGGGCGGCTTGTGAACAGTTCGCCTAAGTATTTGGTAGATTTCCTGAGTTTGTGAAAAACTCGCCAGGCTAAAAAGGCAATTGGCGGGAAAAGTATTTTCCGCCCGGGCTTACATTTGTAAAATTAAGATAATCCGGCTGAGGTGGTATCCGAAAGGAGTGAGTGAAATGCGGGAATGGATAAAGCACCTGGTGACGAAATACCTGGAAGAACCATTCTGCCAGGCCGAACTGATGCGTGCGGAGATGCTCAAAAGTGAAAAAATCAGGCCGGAGTTGCGCCTGATCCGGGGGCATAAAAAATGTTACACGCGTAATTTGCCAAACGAAAGCCATTCCCTTTCCCTGAATGGCTGAAGCCGCATGATATAGATGAGGCTACCTTGCGCCTTCAACAGGAGATTTCCAGTTCGTAAACCTCTCACAGGTCGTGTTGCAACCAGGCACCTTTATCCAGGAAGGCCCGGGGGCTCCCCCGATTGGGGGAGCCCCCTGATTTTATGGCAGCTTGCAAGGGGGACCCTTGCACAGCCGGGATTGTTTTGCCTGCTATGCCCGCATTGCATAGTGATGTATGAATATGTCGTGGTGGGGGAAATAAGGATCCTCGATGGTTACGGGCATTATTTTTTCGGCGGACACATGGAAGTTTTCCTGCAGCCGCTCCTTCAAAAAATCAAAGGTGGCCGGGCGCCCCGGGTGGGAGATGAGAAGCTGGCCGCCCGGCCTCAGGCAACGGTTAAAAATATCAGCCAGGAAAGGATGAAATTTGGGGTCGTAGAGAATATCGGAGCCAATAACCCAATCGAATTGCCGGCCTGTTTTAAAATCCCGCCAGTCGGCCAGCAGGCAATCCGCTTCCTTTATTCCGTGAAGTCCGGCGTTGGCCATGCAAATCTGCAAAGCTTCGGGCTTGTAGTCGGAAAAGGTTACCCTGGCTCCTTTAAGTCCGCAGACCAGGCCCGGCAAGCCAACCCCGGCACCTAATTCTAAAACGGTGTCGCCGGAAAAGGAAATATTTTCCCAGATGTACCGGGCCAGTCCTCTGGCTGCGGGCCAGATTTCGGCCCATAAAGGAATGTTATCCTCGTCCGCGGGATCTGTGATTAAATCTTCCATATCTCTGGCTACCAACAGGGACAGGGTTAACCCCGGCAGGAAAATGGTGGTTTCCCTGGTAGGCACGTTTAATCCATGCATGCGTCCGGCCTCTCTGTGTGAATCTTACGGGTTTGTTTTTAAATCACTTTGAGGACTCTGGCTGATTCCTTTCCAGCACCTGCAGCCAGTTTTCTTTTTCTAAAAAACTGCCCTCTACATTGCTTTCCATTTGCAGGAACATTTTGTAAGGTACGGCAAAGGAGAGCAGGTCCCTGTCCACATGCTTGCGTGCAGATATGTCGGTCAAGCCGATTACTGCCCGGGGGTGTTCCGACTTGCCTTCGGCATAAGGGATGAGGAAGATGGTATGGCATCCGGCCCCAAAAGGTGCAATGACGTTCAGCCTGCCGCCGCTCTCGTAATTGGCCAGCACAGTTAAGGCTGACAACTGGTCGGGATTGGCCAGGAACACGACGACGGCGGGAGTTTCTCCGGCGGTTACTTCTTCCAGAGGCTTGAATACCACGTAAGTGGTGGGAACATCAGTTATGGGCAGGGTGTCCACAAACTTCTTTGCTATATCCGGTGATTTAAAATAGCGCTCTCCCTCCTCCAGGGCCGGCAGGTTGCGCACCAGGTTTTTTCCCATCTCGCTGCGGCAAAACTCCTTGTTGCCGGTGGAGATAAAGTATTCGATGCCGCCGGGAAAATTGACGTACTGGTTGCCGAATCCCAGTCCGACGCCGCCGCCAAGGCAACCAAAGGTTTTCCGGTCAAACACAGCCGTCCGGCCTTTAGCGGCAGCGGTGAACATGGCTACCACGCAGCCCCAGCGCCCTTCCTTGAACTGCAGTGCTCCTTCCGGTTTTTCGTCAGTTAACAGGATCGCTACCGGGGAATACTTGAGCTTAATGGCCGCGGCAATTTTACTCTGCATAATTCTCGCCCCCCAGATAAGGTTAAAAAAAGTTTCCCCGCCGGCAGGCAAATTCCTGCTTGGCTGGTGATGCCTCTTTATTCACCAAATTTTGTAGCGTTGGAAGCTCCTTCCTTCAGGCGTGGGGTCTATGACCGTGATAAAATACAATCCTCCCTGCGCTGCTTTAAGTACAGCCGCCACGCCCACCCCGCCGGCGCAACCCACCACAGGGGCTAACCAGGGCTTTTTCACTGCCCCCTTCATCCTATTCCACGCCCGCGAAAGATTTACTCCATCGCTTTCAACCGGCTCGAGCAGTGACGGAATGTTCACCAGGCGATTAAAACCATTACCGGGCACATCAAACCGGGATTTACGGCTGTATATGACGCCGGCCACTTTTTCAGGCAAAATCCTTCTCAAGTCAGTTTCCCCTTCGCCATGAAAAAACAAACCCCCTTCGCTACCCTAGTTTTTACGAAACGGGTAGCCGGAAGGGGTTGAACCCGGTAAGGTTTGCGTACCTTTTCACCACCACCGGACTAGCACTTTTCCCGTGACCGGAGGTATTTTCTTTCAAGGACGCAAACCCTTGAATTTCCTCATGGTGCCGAAGGCGGGAGTCGAACCCGCACGGGGTGTGAGCCCCACCGGATTTTGAGTCCGGCGCGTCTGCCAGTTCCACCACTTCGGCATACAGTAGTTTAAATATTAGCACATCGCCGGTGAATTGTCAATGCCCCAACCTTTTCCTGTTGTTGCATGGCTGGAATGTTGTTCACAAAGGTTTTCCGGGGGTGAGCAGGATTGGCTTTCCGTTTATAGAAGAATATACTTCATTATGGCAAAAGCGCCATATTTTGCCCGGTGGGAGTGGATCCTTTTGCACCCTGATGATCAAGAATTGATAGAACGTACCATTGCCGGCGATCTGGAAGCCTTTTCAGAACTGGTACGCCGTTATGAGAAGAAAGTTTTTACCGTTGCCTTCCGTTTTACCGGCAATTACAGCGATGCCTCCGACCTGGCTCAGGAGGTTTTTATCAGGGTTTATCAGGCTTTGCCCCGCTTTCGAGGGAAAGCCAGTTTTACTACCTGGCTCTACCGCATTACTGCCAACCTGTGCCGGGACGAATTGCGCCGGCAGAAACGCCATAAAAAAACCTCGCTGGATGAAATGGCAGCTAATCCGACCGGTCCTCCCCCTCCCGTGGGTGAGGGTCTTTCTCCCGACGACGTTTTGGAACGCCGGGAGTTTCAGGAAATGGTGCAGGCTTGCCTTAACGATCTGCCCGAGGAGTACCGGCTGGTGCTGGTCATGCGGGAGATCCAGGGTCTTTCCTACGATGAAATAGCTGCGGCCCTGGACATTTCTACGGGGACGGTTAAATCCCGCCTCAGCCGCGCCCGTCAGGCCTTCCGGCAGAAAATATCCGGACGGCAGGAACTTTTTGCGTTCCGGCCACGTCTGGTTAAGTAAGGGGGGATGGCATATGCGTTGTCAGCAGATCCAGGAACTTCTCTCGGCATACCTGGACGGTGAAGTGGAACCCTCCCAGCAAGCGAAGATTAAGGCGCATTTAGAAGATTGTGCGACCTGCCGGTACCAGTGGGAAGATTTAGTGGCCAGCGTGACACTGTTGCGCGGTCTCCCCGGGGTGTCTCCCCCGGAGTCCTTTAGGGAGCAGTTGCTTCACAAGCTGGAAGGCCGGCGTATCTACGCTCCACGGCGCAGGTTCCGGTTGGGCTGGCCTAAATTTATTGCTGCTGCAGCCATACTGGTGGTCGTCTTTTCTTTGACCTCAGTTTGGGCCGGTCATATCCTTCCGCAGAACCTTTGGCCCTGGCATAAGGGCCGGGATACCGCCCCATCGATAAACGTGGCTGACCGCTCCCTTAAAAAAGAGGTGAGCACCGCCCCTTCAGGGCTCCGGCCGGAAACTCTTGAACCGGGAACCGGGTCTTCTAAAGATGGGGATGGTTACGGGGAAATTCAGGCAGGAGGAGAGGGAGATCGTGCCGGGACAAATTATACACTGCGCGAAGGTAACGGAAAGGGCGGGGAGTTATCCCAGCGGGCAAATATACGTATTGATAGTCTTGCCGGCCGGCATCCTCAATCCGGCGGCGTCGTAAAGGAAAAAGTTCACGCTGACCCGCCCCCCGCGGCATCCCGGCAAAATGTCCCGGAATTAATGGCCTTTAGTTCGCCGGAAACAACCGCCGGGGGACAAATTAAACGGGCCGCGGGCACCAGCCGTTCGGGTTCAAACGGAGGACTGCGGGCCAAAGCCAGCGGAAAAAGCGCATCAGGTGCTCCCCGGGCTGGAATGGCGCAGGAGCCTGGGGATTCCCCGGGTGGGGACGAGGTCAGGACCGGTGTCAAAACCGTTAAAGAGTTCGTGCTGATTCTGGAAGTACTCGATATCAGTAAAGCCAGGGAAGAAGTATTAAACCTGGTGCAAAAATATAACGCCCTGGTGGGGCCGGAAGAACCAGAAGGGCAGTCTAAAGTGATGATCGTTATCTCCAATGAATACTGGCCGGGGTTTCGGGAAGAACTAAAGAGTTTGGGACAGGTCAAGGGATCCCGGACCAACTTCCGGGATATCACCCTGGAATATAACGGGTTGGTAAAAAACCTGAACCTTTTAAAGGAGAAGGAAAAAGAACTCCTTTCCTCCACTGGTTCCGATTTAACGGAACTGGAGCGGGTGCAGGGCGAGATTAGAAAAACAACGGGTCAATTGCACGCCCTGTCCGAAGCTGCCCAAAAGACCACGGTGGAGCTTGTTTTGTGTGCAAATTCTTCTTGCCAGCAGGACCAATTGCAGGTAAAATAGGGTAGGGCAAAACGCCAGAGAATAAGTTTTCAGGGGCAAACCCATACTAGGTTTAACTGTCTTTAAAAATCAGGAAAGGGGGGGAAGGGGATTGCGGGAAAAAGTTGAGGAAGTACTCAATAAAATACGCCCTGCCCTGCAGCGGGACGGTGGCGATGTGGAACTGGTAGATGTCGGTGCCGATGGTGTGGTAAAGGTCAGGTTAAAGGGTGCCTGTGGCGGGTGACCCATGTCCACCTATACCCTGAAAATGGGGATTGAGCGGTCGCTCAAGCAGGCAGTTCCGGAGGTTAAAGAAGTCATTCAAGTTTAAAGCCGTGAAAAAAGCCTCTGCACCAGCAGGGGTTTTTTCTATAAAAGGGGGTGGCCCAGGTGCAACGGTACAAGGTGGCCGTATGCCAGATGACCATACACCAGGAAAAAGAAAAAAATCTTGTTCGCGCCCGGGAGATGATTGCCCGCGCCGCCAGGCAGGGAGCCCGGCTGGTGGTTCTGCCGGAAATGTTTAATTGTCCTTACGTGGCCAGGCTTTTCCCCCGGTATGCAGAGAGTTACCCGGAAGGACCCAGCTTACAAATGCTGTCCCGGGCGGCCCGGGAGGAAGGGGTTTACCTGGTGGGGGGCTCCCTGCCGGAACGGGATGGCGATCAGGTTTATAACACCAGTTTTATTTTTGCTCCTGACGGGCGGTTACTGGGGAAACACAGGAAAATGCATCTTTTTGATGTGGAGCTGGCCAGCGGATTAACGGTTAAGGAATCCAGCACCATCGGTGCCGGAAATCAGGTTACGGTGATTCCCTCGGAACTGGGCGACCTGGGTGTGGCCATCTGCTATGATATCCGTTTTCCCGAACTCATGCGGTTGATGGTGTTAAAAGGAGCCCGGGTGGTGGTGATCCCGGCGGCCTTTAACATGACCACCGGCCCGGCCCACTGGGAGCTGGTTTTCCGCATGCGGGCCATTGATAACCAGGCCTATTTCATCGGGGCGTCTCCGGCCCGGGATCCCATGGCACCATATGTGGCTTATGGCCACTCCCTGGTAGTGGATCCCTGGGGGAATGTGGTCAGCATGGCCCGGGAAGGGGAAGAGATTGTCTATGCCGAGATAGATCTGGATTTGATTGAGAAGACTCGCTCGGAACTGCCTTTGTTGCGCCACCGGCGTACGGATATCTATGCCCTGGAGTTGCTCGCCCCGTAATCCCTCTGATAGAATAGAAAAGAATGGGGTGAGCAGATGTTAAGTTTTGGCATTGTGGGCCTGCCCATGGTGGGCAAGACAACCATCTTTAATTTGGTCACCGAAAGCGGTGTACAAACTTCAAACTTTATGACCGGCAAAACCGAGACCAATGTAGGTATGGCCCGGGTAAGGGATCCCCGGGTGGATTTTCTTTCCCGCCTGTATAACCCCCGCCGCACCGTTTACGCCCAGGTACAGTGTAGCGATGTGCCCGGCCTGGTGCGGGGAGCCAGTGAGGGCAGGGGAGTTGGAAATCAGTTCCTGGAAGGTATCCGGGAGGTGGACCTGCTGGTTCATGTGCTCCGGGCCTTTGCCGACCCGGATGTCCCCCATGTGGAGGGGGAAATTGACCTCCTGCGGGATCTGGAGACCGTTAGTTTTGAGCTGCTTTTTGCCGATATGGAACTGCTGGAAAAACGCATTGGTCGCATTAAATCAGGCAAGAAAATTAATAAAGCGAACGCTTTTGAATTGGAAGTGCTGGAAAAATGCCTGGACGCCCTGGAAAACGAGGTGCCTTTGCATCAGGTGGAGCTTACCGGAGAAGAAAGGGCGGTACTGCGCAATTATAATTTTTTAACCGAAAAACCCGTGATTTTAGTAGTGAATACCGATGAAGAGCAGTTTAAATCGCGGCGGTATCCAGGACGGGAGGCCCTGGAGGAGGCGGCGTCGGCCCGGGGTTTAAAAATGATTGAAATTTGCGGCCAGATGGAGATGGAAATCAGCCGGCTGTCGCCGGAGGACCGGGAGTTGTTCCTGGCTGATCTGGGGGTTAAGGAACTTGGCTCGGACCGGTTGGTGCGGACTGCTTATGAGGAGCTGGGTTTAATTTCTTTCTTTACCGTTGGCGAGGATGAGGTCAAGGCCTGGACCATCCGCAAGGGTACCGATGCCAAAAAAGCCGCCGGTAAAATCCATTCCGATATCGAGCGGGGGTTTATCCGGGCGGAAGTAGTGGCCTTTAATGACCTCTACCAGATGGGTTCTATGGCTAAGGTCAGGGAAAAAGGCCTTGCCCGCCTGGAAGGCAGGGACTACATTGTTCAGGATGGAGACATTATCAACTTCAGGTTTAATGTGTAAGGTAAAAACGTATAATTAGGAGAAAATGGCAATTGGGGGCTTCTTGAGCTATGGGTTACCGCGATCTTTTTCCGGACGAACTGGCGGCCCGGGTGGAAAAGGCGGTGGAGCTCCTGGCTGATTGCACTGTTTGCGCCCAATACTGTCACGTCAACCGGTTGGAGGGGGAAAAGGGGTTCTGCCGGGGCGGGCGGCTGGCGGCGGTGAGCAGCTGGGGGCCTCATTTCGGGGAAGAGGAAGTCCTGGTGGGCCGGCACGGTTCAGGAACCATTTTTTTTGCCCATTGCAACCTGGCCTGCCGGTTTTGCCAGAACTGTGATATAAGCCAGTATGGTGAAGGCAGCGAACTGACCGCCCGGGAGCTGGCCGGCGCCATGCTGGAATTGCAGGACATGGGCTGCCATAACATTAACCTGGTCTCCCCCAGCCACTATGTGCCGCAAATCCTGGAGGCCCTGTATATTGCCGCCGGCGATGGCTTAACCCTGCCACTGGTTTATAACACCGGTGGATATGATGCCCTGCACACTTTAAGGTTGCTGGACGGGATAGTGGATATTTACATGCCTGACATCAAATTTGGAGATGACGAGATTGGTGAGCGCTATACCAGGGCGGCCGGCTATTTTACGGTGGCCAAACAGGCGGTTAAGGAGATGCACCGGCAGGTAGGAGATCTGGTGGTGGATGAGCGGGGCATGGCCGTGAGGGGACTGCTGGTGCGCCATCTGGTCATGCCAGGGGATCTCGCCCGTACCGGGGCGGTGATGAAATTCCTGGCCGAGGAGATATCCCCCAACACCTTTGTAAATATTATGGATCAATATTACCCGGCCCATGAGGCCCGCCGCTATCCGGAACTTTCCCGGCGGATTACCCGGGAGGAGTTTCGCCGGGCGGTGGAAATTGCCCGGGAATGCGGTTTGCGGCGTATTTATTCATAAAACTTAAATGTCTTTTTACCGCTTGAGCGGCGGTCGTTCCTGATCCGGCAAGGGGTCCGGAACGACCGCCGTTTTTTATTATAGGGTTTGACGACAGTGTTTTAATTAAGGTGGTATAAAATACTTTTCCTGTGAAATACTAGGCCGCAAGAGGAGGTGAGAACAAATGCATCACTGGCGGATGACCGAAATGGAGAAACTTCACATTATGGAGCAGTTGAGGGCTGAGGAACTGTGCACCAAGAAAGCCCGCTTTTACCTCAATCAGACCAGGGACCCGGCCATCCAGGGCCTGCTGCAGCAGTGCATTGACAAAGGGCAGCGGCACATCAGCACTCTGAACAACCTGCTCCAGGATGCCGGATTGCCGCGCATGGCGCAACACTAATTGCCAATTTCCACACACAGGAGGTGTTAGCGGTGCAGTTTTCCGACCGGGATATCCTGGCCGATATGCTCACCGGAGCCAAGATGATCTCCACGGGCTACCACATGGCCGTGCTGGAAGCGGCCAATGACCGGGTGCGGAACACCCTTATCCATATCAACAATGAAGAAATGAACACCCAGAAGCAGATCTTTGATCTGATGCACTCCCGGGGCTGGTACCCTCTCGATCCCGTTTTCACGGGTACGCCTATGGGACCGGAAGCTACCAACATCCGTGGGCCCGAGGGGCCTATGGGGAGAATGGCTCCCGGAATGGGTCCCGCGCAAATGTAAACTGAATCGGGACTCCCGTAGAGGAATACGGCCGGAAGCCTGCCACTGGTGGGCTACCTGAAGGTAAAAACAGGAAAGGGAAGACCGGGGAGGAAGAAGCCCGGTCTTTTTCCTTTGTGCCCGGTCGCAAGCCTTGTGTCGTGTAAACAATCAAAAACAGTTGCCGGAAGGTTACTCAAGACAGCGGGTTGTAAAGGGGGACGGTGTAAACAGCGGGAACAATGCCCTGCCGGAAGGCTACCTTTGCAATCGCTGGTAGGCTTGCTTTTCCTGCATCTGGGGATGGGTTTTTTACGTTTCAGGAGCCGAAACGTGCACCACGCAGCCCTTTTGCATTGGCGGATCCATGATAATGCCCGGTATCGAAGTAAAAACAGCTCATGAAAGCTGGTAGACAGGTGATAGTAGGAGGAATGTGAGGAGATGAGAACATGGATGGCGTGGATTTAAAGACCCTGGATGCAGAGCTGGTGGAAAAGGAGGCACGCATAAAAAAGGGCGGGGCACCCAAATATCACCAGAGCAATGCCGGGAAGGGCAAACTCTTTGCCAGGGACAGGCTTAAACTCCTCCTGGATCCCGGCGCCCCTTTCTGCGAGGACGGCCTGTTCGCCAATAACCTGGCGGAAGACCTCCCCGCCGACGGGGTGATCACCGGTACAGGCAAGATCCACGGGCGTACCGTTTGTGTGATGGCCAATGATTCCACGGTGAAGGCCGGTTCCTGGGGCTGGCGCACGGTGGAAAAGATCCTGCGCATCCAGGAGACGGCCATGGATATGAAGGTCCCCATGATCTACCTGGTCGACTCTGCCGGCGCCCGCATTACCGACCAGGTGGAGATGTTTCCCGGGCGGCGCGGTGCCGGAGCCATCTTTTACAACGAAGTGAAAATGTCGGGTATGGTGCCGCAGATTTGCCTGCTCTTCGGTCCCTCTGCTGCGGGTGGAGCCTATATCCCGGCTTTTTGCGACGTGGTTTTCATGGTGGAGGGCAATGCCAGCATGTACCTGGGTTCTCCACGCATGGTCGAGATGGTTATTGGGGAGAAGACCACGCTGGATGACCTGGGGGGCGCCCGCATGCACTGCACCGTCAGCGGCTGTGGGGACCTGCTCTGTAAAACGGAAACGGAAGCCATTGAAGCCTGCCGCCGCTACCTGACCTATATGCCCCAGAACTATTTAGGCCGGCCGCCTATGGCCATGGAAGAGCCTCCTTTGGAGGGACGGGAAATTGCAGATATCATACCATCCCGGGAAAGCGAACCCTTTGACATGTACGAGCTAATTGACCGGATAATTGACCGGGGTACCTGGTTTGAAATAAAGAAACTGTTTGCCCCGGAGCTGATTACCGGCCTCTGCCGCATTGGCGGCCTGGTGGTGGGTCTGCTGGCCAATCAGCCCCGGGAAAAAGGAGGCGTGCTCTTTGTAGACTCGGCCGATAAAGGGGCCCGGTTCGTTACCCTTTGCGACGCCTTTAACATCCCCCTGCTGTTTCTTGCCGACGTCCCGGGATTTATGGTCGGGGGATATGTGGAGCGGCAGGGCATCATCCGCCACGGGGCCAAAATGATTTCCGCCGTTTCAGAGGCCACGGTGCCCAAAATTTCGGTCATCGTACGCAAGGCCTACGGTGCAGGCCTGTACGCCATGTGCGGCCCGGCCTTTGAACCCGACTGTTGCCTGGCCCTCCCCAGCGCCCAGGTGGCCGTGATGGGGCCCCAGGCGGCAGTCAAGGCCGTTTACGAGAACAAGATCAATGCCCTGCCCCCGGAGGAAAGGTCGGCTTTCATCCAGCAAAAACAGCAGGAGTATCTTAAAGATGTGGACATCTACCGGCTGGCCTCGGAGCTGGTGGTGGACCATATTGTGCGGCCCGGGGATTTACGGGCGGAATTGATCGCCCGCTTCAAACTTTATGAGTCCAAAAGACAGCATTTTTCCGAGCGCAAGCACCCGGTTTATCCGGTATAGGGGAGGGTGGGGGAATGGATTACGAAACCATTAAGGTAGAGCGGGGACAAATCGGGATCATTTCCTTTAACCGGCCCCGGGCCTTGAACGCCCTGAGCACGCAGATGGCCCGGGAACTGGTGGCGGCCCTGGAGGAGCTGGAACAGGACGACCAGGTGTTTGCGGCAGTGCTTACGGCCGAGGGGGACCGGGCGTTTTGTGTGGGGGCCGATTTAAAAGAGAGAAGGAACATGACCAGGGCAGAAATGAAGAAGCAAAGGGCCCTGTTTGTGAAGGCCTTTGAAGCAGTGGTGACGTTTTCCAAGCCCCTGGTGGCGGCCGTGAACGGCTATGCCCTGGGCGGGGGATGTGAATTCGCCCTGGGTTGCGATTTCATCATCGCCTCGGAGAAGGCGTCCTTTGGCCTGCCGGAGGTAAGCCTGGCCATTATCCCGGGTGGGGGAGGGACCCAGTTACTCCCCCGGATAATTGGACGCAATAAGGCCAAGGAGCTCATTTTTACCGGGCGGCGCATATCCGCGGCTGAGGCCTACCGGCTGGGCATGGTCAACTATGTGGTCCCGGCGGAAAACCTGATGGCCAGGACCATGGAGATTATGCAGGAAATAGTGCAGAACGGCCCCATTGCCCTGCAGCAGGCCAAGCGGGCCATCAATTTGGGTTTGGAGCTGGATCTCCACACCGCCTTTGCCCTGGAGGCGGAGTGCTACAACGTTTGCCTGGCCACGGAAGACCGGGACGAGGGTCTGCGGGCCTTCAATGAAAAGAGAAAACCGGTGTACAGGAACAGGTAGCCGGCCAAAGGGCGGCTGAAGGGGTTAGATTCACTAAAACCCTTGCGGCAGGGGTGCCGTAATGCCGGCGCGAAGCATCGGGCAAGAACGGCGCAGCATCCGACAGGTTTAAGTGAGGGAGGAACTGGTATGGCGGAGTTAAAATATCCTAAAAAGGTGGTTCTGGGCGAAATCACCGTGCGGGACGGCTTCCAGCACGAAGAAAAGTTCATCCCCACCCTGGCCAAACTGTGGGTGCTGGAGGAATTGATTCTGGCCGGTTTCAAACGCCTGGAGGTGACCAATTTCGGCAACCCCCGGGGAATGCCCCAGTTTGCCGATGCGGAGGAGCTTTTCAAGCTCATCCGCACCAGCAAGAAGGTGCAGGATAAACTGCCCGGGGTGGAACTGACGGCCGTAACCATCCGGGAAAGGGCGGTGGACCGGGCCATTCGCGCCCGGCAGGAAGGTTACGGCCCGGACCGCATCCTGATGATGGTGTCCACTTCCGAGTCCCACCAGATTAAGAACTCCGGCCTGGACCATAAGGCCTACTGGGCGGAAGTGGAACGCTGCATTAAAAAAGCCCACGCTGCGGGGATGAAATTCAACGGCACCGTGAGCACCATCTGGGGATGTCCCATTGAAGGGCCCACGGACATGAAGGCAGCCCTGGAGGTAACCAGGCGCTTTCTGGAGCTGGGGGCCGACGATATCGAGCATGCGGACCATGACGGTTCCGCCCCGCCCAACAGGGTGTACGAGTATTTTTCCATGGTCCTGGATGCTTTTCCTAACCCGGACCTGCACATCGCCCACTTCCATGTGACCCGGGGCTGGGGGCTGGCCAATGTCCTGGCCGCCCTGCTGGCCGGCATCAACCATTTTGAAAGTACCATGGGCGGTATCGGCGGCCAGCCGGCCAACTTTGTCGACGGCGTTCCCGTCGCCGGTACCGGTTCATATTATTACCAGGACCCCAACATTGTGGGCCTGGTCTGCACCGAGGATATGGTGGTGATGATGGACGAGATGGGCATCGACACGGGGGTTGATGTGGACCGGGTGCTGGAAATCGGGCGTATGGTGGAAAAAATTGTCGGCAGGCGACTGCGCAGCGAATGCGTCCGTACCGGCCGCATTCCCAAAGGGCCCACGGGTCATAAGTAGACGACGGGATCTGGAATTATTAAGACCCCTCGCGCCGGGCAGGCGGAAGGGGTCTTTTTTATCCCATGTATTTTACGTCAAAAGGAAACGGGTGGTCCTACGGCGAATGTCTAAATCATGAACATCCTGAGAAGGGAGGAATCAGGATATGGCCGAGGGTAAAAAGACCAGAAAGATTGCCATTCTTGGTGGTCCGGGTACGGGTAAGACAACGTTGTGCAAACAGTTAGATGTGGATTACAGCATGGCCGGATATATCAGTGACGTATGCCTTGAATTTGCCCGCTCATACATTGCCTGGTACGGGGTACCCAGGAGCATTTTTGAACAGTTTCTACTCTACGAAGGGCAAAAGCGCCGGGAAGAGGAGCTTTCCTACTGCGACATTATTTTCTGCGACAACGCCACCATTTTGAATTACGTGTACGGCCTGTTGAGCTGCGATTTCAAAAACCCGAAGGAAGTTTACGCCTTGATGAAACTGTACGAGTGGGCCATGCGCGACCTGCCCGAGTACGACATCTTTTACGTGCCCCGGGAGTTTGATGTGGAAAAAGACGGCATCAGGTACCAGGACAGTGATTTTGCCGTGGTCGTGGATGCCAAGATAAAAAATTTCCTGGACATCATGAATGTACCCTACACCATAGTAAGAGGGGACCTGGAAACCAGGGTAAAGACGGTTAAGGAAAAAATCGGTTTTGTGGAAAAGCGCAAGCGCTGTGCTGCCATCCACGAGGTGGCTTTACGGAACGAAAATGGAAGCTGCCCGGTTTAATGGCCCGGGTGTGGTGCCACCTCGAAAAAGGCACGTGATTTGGATTATCGTTTGCCGGCTTGAGCCCGCGTGGCATTGAGGATGGCCAGCAGGGCGACCCCCACGTCGGCAAAGACGGCCTCCCAGATGGTGGCCAGCCCCAGGGTTCCAAGGCCAAGGAAGAACGCTTTCATGCCCAGGGCCAGGATGATGTTTTGTTTGACAATTGTCCTGGTGTGACGGGCAATTTCCATGGCCGTGGCCAGTTTGGAGGGAGCATCCTCCATGAGCACCACGTCGGCGGCTTCAATGGCCGCATCGGAACCCAGCCCGCCCATGGCCACTCCCACATCGGCCCTGGCAATAACGGGGGCATCGTTGATACCATCACCGACAAAGGCCAGCTTCTGCCGGGCAGGCAGGTTGGCCTTGAGTTCTTCCACCCGTTGCACCTTGTCCTCCGGCAGGAGTTGGGCGTAATACTGATCCATGCCCAGCGTTTCGGCCACCCGGCGGGCAGTCCTTTCCTCATCGCCAGTTAACATAATCACGTTCTTTACTCCCAGGGCTTTCAACCTGGCAATGGCCTGGCGGGCATCGGGTTTAATTTCGTCGTTGATGACGATGTACCCGGCAAGGGTTTTATCAATGGCTACAAATACCGTATTGTCTTCTACGTAAGATATGCCATGGGAGATCCCCTCCCGGTTTAGTAGGCGGTCCCCCCCGACCAGAACATTTTTGCCCGTGACCCGGGCCGTAATCCCGTGCCCCGGGATTTCCCGGTAGTCGCTCACCCTGTCCGGGGGAATTTCCCGCCCCCAGGCCTGCTGGATGGACTGGGCTACGGGGTGGGTGGAGTAGGCTTCGGCCGCCGCAGCATAAGCCAGCACTTCCTCCGGTTGAAAGCCGTTTTGAGCTACCACCCGGCTGACCCGGAAAACCCCCCGGGTGAGGGTTCCCGTTTTATCAAAGACCACCGTATGCAGGTTGGCCAGTGCGTCCAGGTAATTGGCCCCCTTGACCAGAATGCCCTGGCGGGAAGCCCGGCCGATGCCGCCAAAATAGGACAGGGGTATGGAAATGACCAGCGCACACGGGCAGGAAATGACCAGGAAAATCAGTGCCCGGTAGAGCCATTGGGACAGGGTGGCACCGGGAACCACCAGCGGGGGTATAAAGGCCAGCGCAAGGGCTCCCAGCACCACTGCCGGGGTATAGTAGCGGGCAAAGGTGGTAATGAACTTTTCTACGGGGGCCTTTCTGGCCGCGGCATTTTCCACCAGTTCCAGGATCCGGGCTACGGAGGAGTCCTTAAAAGGCCTGGTTACCTTTACGGTCAGAAGGCCCTGGCCGTTGATCATGCCGGCCAGGACTCTTTCTCCCCTTTCCACCTTGCGTGGTACGGATTCTCCCGTCAGCGCCGAGGTATCTACGAAGGATACTCCCTCCAGAACCTCGCCATCCAGGGGCACCCTTTCGCCCGGGCGGACCACAATGATCTGGCCTGTTACCACTTCCTCCGGTTTTACCTGCCTGGTTTCGCCGTTCACCAGCAAATTGGCGTAGTGGGGACGGATATCCAGAAGGGTGGCTATCGAGCGACGGGATCGATTAACGGCCCTTTCCTGGAAGTACTCTCCGATGGAATAAAAAAGCATTACCGCTACCGCTTCGGGCAACTGGTGAATGGCTATGGCTCCGAGGGTGGCCAGGCTCATGAGGAAATTCTCGTCAAAAACTTTTCCGCGTCCGAGATTTTTCAGGGCTTGCCAGAGGATTTCCCTGCCCACCAGCAGGTAGGCGGTAAGCAGGACCAGGTACTCGGCCCAGGAGTAAGGGGTCTGGTGCAGAGGTTCCTGGAAGAGAAAGCCAACAACCAGAAGGACGCCCGAGATGACGGTTATGAGAAGGTTTCTTTTACCGTTTGTATTTTCTCCTGCCTGTTTAGCTTCACTGGATTTCACCAGCTTTACTTCGGGTTTAACGCGGTAAATAGCCTCCTGGGCCCGCCCCGCCAGCTCCGGGGGCAGGTCCAGGGTGCGGTTGGCAAAGTTGATGGCAGCATGTTCCAACCCCTTAATCTGTTGCAATTCTTGCTCTATTTGGGCTACGCAATTTGGGCAGTCCAGACCAACCAGGGTGTAGCGCATGGACATACTCCTTTCACCGCTCTTCCGCAAAGTGCGCCTGGGCTTCCCGGATCAGGTTGACGATATGGTCGTCATCCAGGGAATAATAGACCATTTTCCCTTCCCGGCGGTACTTCACCAGGCGCATTGCCTTCAGCAGCCGGAGGTGGTGGGAAACGGCAGGTAAACTCATTTCCAGGATTTCCGCCAGATCGCATACACAAAGTTCCCTGTAGGACAGGAGGTAGAGGATCTTGGTGCGGGTTTCGTCTCCCAGCACCTTAAAAAGTTCGGACAAACCGGCTACTTCCAGCACTTTGTCCTTGAGATCTTCGATTGCGGTGGACACACAAAAGGTGTCACAGACGTCGTTATTGGGAAAATATCTGGTCGTATGAAATACCCCCCTTATCCATCATTAAAAGATTAAGCAATTACTTAAGTGAATTATATTTTACCAATCACTATTTGTCAAGCTGCTAAAATGTTGCCAGCATGAAACCGGTCCGTTTGGTCCCGGAGGGGGTATGTTAGCCGGTTGTTGCTCCCCGTGCCCGGGCTGGAGTAAAATGGAGGTGTTCGGTGGAAAGGAGATGATCTGACGGACATGTTTGAAGCTTTGTACCTGCTGGCAGGGTTAACTGCCGGGGTGCTGGCCGGCTGGCTTTTGGCCGGCATCCGTATACGGGCCCTGTCGGCTGAGGTTGTGGCCGTCCGGAGCAAGGCGATGGCGGCGGAAGGCATTAATGCCGAACTGCGCCAGCAGCTAAACCAGGTGCAACAGGAATTAAATGATCTCCGCCTGCAGGTGGTCCGGGAACACCAGGCCCGGGTTAGGGCGGAAACTTCCCTGGAAGAGGCCAGAAATAGCCTTGCCGAGCAGAAAAAACTCCTTGCCGAAGCCACCCAGCGCCTTACCGATACCTTTAAAGCCCTTTCTGCCGAAGCATTAAAAAGCAACAATCAGGCTTTCATTGCCCTGGCCCGCCAGGTACTGGAAGGCGTTGTTGTGGAAGCCCGGGGCGATCTCCAGAAGCGGCAGGAAGCTATCGATGCCCTTATTAAGCCCCTGAAGGAGGAGCTCGCCCGGTATGAGGCCCAGGTGCGGGCTATGGAAAATGCCCGCCAGGAAGCTTATGGAAGCTTAAAAAGGCAGCTGCAGGAGCTCAGCCAGACCCAGCAGTTGCTGCACAGGGAGACGAGCAACCTGGTAAATGCCTTAAAAGCTCCCCAGGTGCGGGGGAGATGGGGGGAAATAACCCTGCGCCGGGTGGTGGAAGTGGCGGGCATGTCCCCGTACTGCGACTTTGTGGAACAGGTATCGGTGGAGACGGAGGGGGGGCGGCTGCGTCCCGACCTGGTGGTAAAGCTTCCGGGGGGCAGGACGGTGGTGGTGGATGCAAAGGTCCCGTTAAAGGCCTATATGGAAGCCACCGAGTCTGCCGATGAAAACGCGTGGCGCCAGGCCATGCAAAGGCATGCCCAGGCCGTGCGGGCGCACATGCAGTCCCTGGGTTCCAAGGCCTACTGGAGCCAGTTTACGCCCGGCCCGGATTTCGTAGTCCTTTTCCTACCGGGGGAGTCCTTTTTCAGCGCCGCCGTGGAGCAGGACCGGCGGTTGATTGAAGATGCCCTGGCCAGCCGGGTGCTGCTGGCCACTCCCACCACTTTAATTGCCCTTTTGCGTACTGTGGCCTTGAGCTGGCAACAGCATCAAATGGCCGAAAACGCCCGGCAAATTGCCGAAGCGGGCATGGAGCTCTACGAGCGGGTGTGCAAGTTTGCCGGACACCTGGCTAAAATAAAAGATGGCCTGCAGAAGGCCACTCAATCCTTTAACAATGCCGTCGGTTCCTGGGAGAGCCGGGTGGTGCCGGGGGCCAGGCGCTTAAAAGAGCTGGGGGCCGCCATGCCGGGTAAGGAACTTTTACCCTTAAGCCAGGTGGAAATCGCGCTGCGGGAATTGCCCCCGGAGCGGGAGTAGGGCGTGAAGGGCAGCCGTGCTTGAATTCCTGCGGGGTGCCGTCCCGGAAAAAAACCCGGCAGGGCGGGGTCGGGACTATGTTCCCAGGTTATTGCGGGAAAGCCATCCCCTCTTTTGATTCCCTTTCCGCGTGACCCAACAGGTAAAGAAATGCGAATGCGGGTATCTTAACTATAGGCGTGCTGGTTTTAAAAGGCAAAACTCCGTAATCATCTGCATTCCTGGTAACAAGCACGGCTCCCAGAGTGTCTGTCGAATCCGCAAGTTCAACTATTGCATCGTTCTTCTTTAAAGAAGTGTCTTCCCTGTACTTAACCTCTATCAAAATCCTGCCCTTCGGAAAGGCAACAACTATGTCTACCTCCTTGTTTCCCCCTTTGCCCCGGTAGTACCCGATTGTAAAGTATAATTTATATTATGACCATTTGTAAGGCAGGTAAGCCGGTAGGTAGGTAGTTTTTTCGAGGGTCGGGCGTCCCTTTTCCGGAGTACCCGGCTTTTTATTGGTGGACGGAAACGGAGCGGCCCGCCCCTTCTCCGGGACAGGCCGCCGAAGCGGTTGGCCGGGCGCTGGGGTATGCAGGGAAAAAGCTGGAGCGTGCCGGGAATTTTTGAATATGGTTACATAGTGTTGAACCGGATCAGCAATTCCCTTTCCAGGCGGAGCATTAACGAATGGCTCAAAGAAGTGTACCAGTCAGACTTTGACGCTCTGGAATTGCATTACCTCTACCGTGACCTGGACTTCCGGCCGAATGCAGGGATCCCGCCTTTAACCTGCTAAACATACCGGCAAAATAGCGGTTTCGTGAATGGGGGTATAGGGGTATAAATAATTATCCAAAACAGGTATTGCCAACCAATACCACCTGATATAAACTGATGTCAGGTTATGTTTTATTCTCCCGTGAGCTTCCAGGGGACTATTACTTTACAAGATAGGAGGTGAAGCCGGTTACCATCCAGGCAACCGGCGGGAGATGAAAATTGTAGCGCTTTGCGGCAGTCCCAGGAAAAACCACAGCCGGACCGGACAACTGCTTAAAGAAGTGCTGGCGGGTGCCCAATCGGTTGGAGCGGATACCGAGTATATTGATCTTACAAATTTAAAATTAAACTACTGCCTCGGCTGCGATCGCTGCCATCACCTGGGGCAATGCATCCAGAAAGACGACTTCAATTCTCTATTTGATAAGATCCTATCTGTCGATGGGCTGGTGCTGGGTAGCCCGGTTTACATTTACCATGTCACAGCTCAATTTAAGACCTGGGCTGACCGTTTGGGTAATGCCATTCACTGCCAGCGCCTGATGGGTAAATACGGAGCGGTGGTAAGTACTGCCGGGGGTTCCGGCCAGGGCGAAACGGCCGATTACCTGGAGTGGCTGTTGAAACGGCTGGGAGCGCAAAGCGTTGGACGGGTGGCTTGCGTCCTGGACGACGGGCTAATACCAGCGGATGCGGAACCGTTAAGGCAGGCGAGGGCCTTGGGAGTCACCCTGGCCCGGGCAATTGAGGAAAAGAAAGAATTTCCGGAGCAGCTCCAGGAACAGGAAAGGTTACGTAAATATTTCCGGGACGTAATCATTAAGCGGAGGGACAGGTGGGATTGGGAATACCGTTACTGGCAGGAAAAAGGCTGGCTGTAACATCTATACGTACTGATGAAGCAAATAATTAATACGCGGAAAAAGAAATTTGCGATTACCTGGCCGGAATCGGCCATCCCCTTTTGGCGGTATGGCGCCTCATCCTTTTACCCACCACCACGTGGATCATACCGGCGACCTGGCCGGGCTCGTCGGCGGATGGAGGAATTCGTGCCGAATTATTCTTTGCGCGCATGTATGGTTACCATGGGGCTTTCCTGGTACATTGATCAGGGCAGGTTCCGGTGACTGGGATATATCAAGTGTTTGGAGGCGGAAAGATGTGAAGGACCGAGATTATGCCGGTCGGTGGCACGTCCTGGCAGCGGTTTTGCTTGGGTCCATCATGGGTCCCATTGATGCCAGTATAGTGTACATTGCCATGCCGGCCATTGCCCGGGTTTTTGGCGTGGACCCGGCAACGGTGGGCTGGGTGTCCATGGCCTACCTGCTGGTGCTGGGCAGCTTTTTGCTTTCCTTTGGCCGGTTGGGAGACATGTTCGGTTTCAAACGGCTGTTCCTGATCGGGCTGTTGATCTTCGTCGTTACCTCCGCCCTCTGCGGCCTTGCTCCCGGTCTGGGGTGGCTGATCTTCTTGAGAGCTTTGCAGGCCACCGGGGCCGGTATGACCATGGCCATGTCCCCCGCCATCATTACTGCTGCCTTCCCGCCCCAGGAACGGGGCAGGGCTCTGGGTATGAACGGAATGATCATGGCCCTCGGCCTGGCCGTGGGACCGAGTCTGGGCGGCCTGCTGGTGGATACCCTGGGCTGGCGGGCCATCTTTTATGTCAATGTGCCCATAGGTGTCGCTGCTTATCTGTGGTGCCGGCGCATTCTCCCCGATGTCCGCAGCGAAAAGCGCCAGTCATTTGACTGGCCGGGAGCGTTGCTGGCCTTTTGCGGTCTTGGTGCACTGCTTTTGTTTGCCAGCCAGGGCGAAGCTGCCGGCTGGTCCTGGCCCATCTTGTTGCTCGGCGTTGTCGCCTTAGTTCTGCTCGGCGAGTTCATCGTGGTGGAAAAGCGTTCCGACGAGCCCATGCTGGATTTGAAGCTGTTTCAGAGCAGGGTCTTTTCTGCCGGTAACGGGGCCGCTCTTTTGAATTTCATGACCCAGTATGTCATCGTATTTTTGACGCCCTTTTTCCTGCAGCAGGTAGTGGGTTATTCCGCCGGCCGGGCGGGGACGATCATGACCGCCTTTCCCCTGACGGTGCTGGTGGTCGCCCCTTTAGCCGGCGCGTTATCGGATAAAATAGGCCAGCGGGGGCTGGCCTTTACAGGATCGTTAATCTGTACCGTCGCCGCCCTGGCCATGGCCGGGTTAAATCAGCAGTCCGGTCCTGGGGACGTCGCCTGGCGACTGAGTATGTTCGGCCTGGGTACGGGATTGTTCCAGTCTCCCAACAACAGTGCCGTGATGGGGGCGGTGCCAAAATTCCGCCTGGGTATCGCTGGAGGGGTGCTGGCCACTACCCGCAATGTGGGCATGGTGCTGGGTATCGCCCTGGGTGGCGCGATACTGACCACCCGGCAGGCCGCTTACCTGGATCTGGGCCGGTCTGATGCCTTTCTGGCCGGTCTACAGGAAGCCTACCTGACGGCAATGTTTCTTTCCCTGATCGGTACTCTGGTATGTCTTTGGGTCGGACCGCCCAGGTCTGAGTGAGCCCTGGTTTTAAAACCGGGAGAAAGGATTCTCCCCGGGCGTGACCGTGAAAAGTCCGGCTTCCCCAGCAGCGGCCACATCACGGGTCGGGGATAGAGGGGATGATAAAGGCGGCGAGACTGGAGGGACAGGGGCTGTGCTGCTCATCGTCAACGCCGATGACTTCGGTTACACGGTGGGAGTAAACCGGGGGATTATTAAAGCCATGGAATGCGGGGTGGTCACCAGCACCAGCCTGATGGCCAACCAGCCGGGGACCGGGGATGCCCTGGCTGTTTTACGCCGGGGTAGTCTGAAGGCTGCCGGGGTACACCTTTGCTTGACGGCGGGCAGGCCCCTGTGCGACCCGGCAGCCGTCCCTTCACTGGTAGATGGCCGGGGGTGGTTTAAAAAAAGGGACGCCCTTCTCTCGGGGCTCTTAAACGTGGAGGAAGTGAAGCTGGAATTCCTGGCCCAGGTGGAAAAGGTCAGGGCGGCAGGGGTATGGGTAAGCCACCTGGATACACACCATCATGTCCACACACATCCCGTAATATTGGAAGCCCTGCTGGACGTGGCCCGGCGCTACGGGCTGCCCGTGCGGAGCCTGGACTCTTCCATGCGCCAGGGGCTTAGCCGGCAGGGTGTGCCCACTCCCGATTACTTTTGCGGCCAATGGTTTGGTGAGCAGGTTTCCGGAGAATCGTTTCGCCGGTTTGTTGCTGCCGGGCTGCAGAGCGGTGCCAGGGTGATGGAGTTGATGACCCATCCCGGTCTGGCGGACGAAGAACTGAGGCAACGGAGCAGCTACACCTGGCAGCGGGAAAGGGAACTGGCCATTCTCTGTGACCCTGCCACCAAGGAATGGCTGTTTGATCAAGGAGTCAAACTGGGGAGTTACCTGGATCTGGCAGGTTCCCCCCCTGGTTAGAGTTTGCCGGCTACTTCATGAAGGTGGGAGCTGATTTGCTGTAGTTTCTCCACCATTTCAGCTATCTTTTCCATTGTCCTCGCCTGCTCCCGGGTTATGGCGCTGTTTTTTTCAATGCCGGCGGTAACCCTTTCAATGGAATGCTTGAACTGGTTTAGAGTCTTCTCTATTTCCCTGGCGGAGCGGCTGCTTTCCTCGGCGAGCTTGCGTACTTCCTGGGCCACCACGGCAAATCCACGGCCCATCTGGCCGGCGCGGGCCGCTTCAATGGCGGCGTTCAATCCCAGGAGCTTGGTTTGAGCTTGCTCTTTGAAAATCAAATAATGATATGGTCATGATGATGATTTCATCGCCGCCGAGCCTGTGGATATGTGGGCAACGCGAAGCGTTGTCCAAGCGAGTGTGGACCCTGTGGACAGGCGAGAATTAGGTCAAGGGACCGCCTGTAAACGAAGTTTTTCGGTTTAACAGCTCCTGGCGGGGAGAAAATCTCCTCCGCCTGTCCACAAGTCCACACGAGCGGCATATCCACAGGCTCACACGCAGGATTTTGGGGTTCTCCAGGAGAATCTTTGCCGCGAGGCTGGTTTTGGGGAAACGCTACCACTCCCTGCATAATAGTGCTTAGAAAGATTGCGTCCCCACTGCTGACCTGTAGTGCTAACCCCTACTCTGCACACCTACCTTTTGGCCCGGTAGCAGCAGCCGGCTTGTGCATCGCCAAAAGCCAGGACAGTGCTAATGCCGCAAGGCTGCAAAATGAGGTCAGAGCTGCTGGGGAACCCCAAAGTCTTGTTAACCTCCCAGGTCATTGGGAAGGAGGTGATTTTGATGTTATACGTCGGAATCGACGTCGGCTTGAAGGAAAACAAGGCGAGATTCATTGACGACAGCGGCAACGACTGCTGGAACCGCCTTGCTTTCCCCAATGATGCCGACGGCGCCGTAGCCCTGGTCCGGGAGACCTGCCGGGCTTTAGCCAGGCATGGTTTTCAGGCGGTCGCCTTCGGGATGGAAGCCACCTCTTTTTATGCCTGGCACCTGGCTTTGTACCTGACCGGAGCGGCAGAGTTAGCACCCTTTGGGCCGCGCGATAACCGGGCCTACACTAAACCGGAAAGGACAGTGGTTAATCAGTAATCTCAGCTAATGCTAATGTTAGTGATTACTATTACCTGGAAGAAATTATTTTTCCAGGGTGATTTATTTTTCTTTTCTCAAGTTCTTTTGCACGCTTTTAAAAAACTCCCATTAACATATTCACCCCACTCTTTATAAAAATACTTGAGTTTGCACTTGGGCGGCAGAATACCGCTTTCCCTCTAATGTTGCCTTTATGATGATCTGGCCAATCCAGAAAAATAATTCGGCAAAAATTAAACTTTCCTTGCCGGGGTCCGAAAAAAATTCGAGTAACTTGAAATAATAAAGGCGGCCGGTAGTCCCGCAACAAGGAAAACAAGGGATACCGCCGCCCGGTTGGGCAATACGAGACCTGCTCATATCACATCTTTTAAGTGTCCCGGGAGTTTGATGCAGAAAAAGACGGCATCAGAAAATTTCCCGTCTTAAGTTTCGCGGACACAAGTGTGTCATCTCCTCCTGCTATCCTGAGAGAAAAACAAGCAGGGAGGAGGGATTACGATGGCCGTATGCGACCCGTTCCTTGGTGATTACCTGGAAGACGGGGAAATCATCGAAAAGGTCGATCTCACCAGTGAAATCGTGGGCGTTTTTGTGAAGGCAGGGGAGAAAGAATTCCCCATGGTAAACTACCCTTACCGGCTGCTCTGCTACCGGAAAGATGACGGTGAGCTTTTATTCACCGTGAATTTAGAGACGTCTGTTTTCGGTACTTGCTGTTTGGGAGCTCATTCAAAAGACTGCCACCATAATTTCGGGCCGGCAGACAAAGATATGGGTTATGAAGACTTCAAAGAGAAGGCAATAGATATAGCCATGAAGTTAATAAAAGACGGCGCGTTCTGGGAAAACATCAGCCTCGAAGACCTAAAACCGTACCTGCTGGAATGAACCTAAAACCGCAAGCAATGAACTATATCTCACTCTGTAGCCGGCAAGATCGTATTTGGCAAGACCTTGTTCGCCGCACCGCCTTCGGTTTTGGGTTGGAAGAAAAAACAAGCATCCGGAAGGAAAATAAACCAGATAGCGAGATGAGGGGGAATACGAAGATGAGTGAATTTCGTCGGATTGTTGAAAAATTAGCAATATTAATTGATGAACTAAAGAATAATAATCAGGGAATACGTTCAGATGATATACCTCGAATAGTTCAAGAAGCTGTTGGTCATGGCTCTGGCGAAATAAATTGCTATCCGGGAATTCCAAGTTCTCGATGCTATGATATAGCACTGTTCATTTCGCTGAATTCGCCATCATATGCAAAAGGTAAAGGGCACCTAAACTGCAGGCAGGCCATAGAGAAACTTGTACAGCACATGCAAGGAAATTGTCATAGGCGAACGAGAATTGCCTTACTAATCACAGACAACTGGGATCCTGCAGCTTTTTATGATTGGGAAGCAAATATACGCAATATCAGAGCTGAGGCTCATGTCGAAGCATATCTACTGGCTGGGAGAAATGTCTCAGAAATAAATCTTTGATTCTCTGGATAACACTGGAAGCCAAGTCCATATTGGGAGGGGAAGTTACCCATGTCGACGCTAATAGATGATTTGTTAAAAACAGGTGTATTGAAAGCCATCAACAAATTTAGGGAAGCGCCAAAAATATTTTTTACCGAAGCTGACTTACGCTCTTATTTATACTATTGTCTATATACCAGGAAAATGGAGAGGCAGGTTAATGGTATAGCTGTCAACTGCCTACACCAGGAATACCCAACTAATTTTCGTTATATCGAAGATGAACTTAAAGACTTTAACCAGCCACCTCAATACTACTCATTAGAGTCAAAAAAAGGGGATAGAGGAAATTATGACCTGGTCTTGTTAAACCCTGATTTTGTAGATCTCTGCCTGAGTGGAATTGCTGCTGCAGACAGCCTTGAAGATAAGTATAAATATCTGAATCATATTGTCAATAAGGACTACATACTCGCCCTGGAACGAGAAAAACGGCAAGGCATATTCAAGAATCACGATATTACCACTGAACTTTTATATGCTTTGGAGTACAAATATGTTATCAG
Source organism: Desulfofundulus luciae (assembly GCF_030813795.1). Classification (NCBI taxonomy): domain Bacteria; kingdom Bacillati; phylum Bacillota; class Clostridia; order Eubacteriales; family Peptococcaceae; genus Desulfofundulus; species Desulfofundulus luciae. The sequence goes on from NZ_JAUSUX010000020.1 coordinate 47,726, forward strand.
ATTGAACAAGGGTTTTATTGATGAGATAAAGAAAGACATTAGAAAGTTGCAACTTGCCTATCAACACAGTAAAGGAAATTTGCGTTGTATATCCCTGGTTTTTTGCAACATTTATCCCCACGGGAGAGATAATCAGCGACAAAAGGACTACCTCGGGGAAATAAAAGACATAATAAGGAAAGCGCCTGAGGAAATATTAACGATTTTTATTCACTCATATTACCTGTTAGATAACGGCGAACTAAAAAAAGAAACCCCTAAGCCATGCACAAACAACTGCCGGCACTCATGGGCCAGAGAATTTAAGTTTAGCTAAAGCACCTACCCAGCGACTTCATGGCGAACGAGAAATTACCGTGGCAGGTACGTTGCAACCTGCTGGCTGGACAAAAGTTTTCACGGCGCTCACAGACGGGCAGGTAGCTGGACCGGTGTACCGGTTGCCTGATAGGTTCCTGCTCGCCCATATCTTACGAAAGCGGCTTCTCATCAAGTGGGTGGTTGCTCGAAGTAACTATCTAGATTTTGAACAGAAGCAATCTAGCAACATCTAATCCTCCTATAAGGGTAACACCGTTTTCCTCGGCTTTGCGTATGCATTCCTCAGTAAAATTGTCTGCGCTTGAGATCAAGATCTTCAAAGCATCTGGCTCTTTGGCAATTTTTGATAACTGATCTATACCGTTAACATCCCCATTATCAACGCCTTTTTTGTTCTTGACCTGAACATACACAGTTAGGCTCTTAGAGGCAACCTCTGACAGAATTGGAGGTTTGAGGCTAAAAACAAAGTCTGCGTCTCCACCGGAACCGTCGAAAAAGTGGGAACGGGCTAATTCGTATCCGCTGGCCTCAAATATTCCTTTGACGAGGTTCTCAAAGGTACCGGGTGGGTAATTCTGTACACTATGTAGCACTTTTCTCAAAAGTTCTTCCATTGATTCTCTAAAGATTCGGTCGATGTCTTTGGAACCTATTGTCTTGTCTTCAGTTTCCAGCAGCCTTTCAATAGCTTCTTTCATCTTTTCGTCCCATACGTTGTTTACGGCTTTCTGATATCCGCGCAGCTTGCCAGCAACAATCAGAGTTTCTTCATTGGCGTAGTGAGGAAAAACCCGCAAGCTGTTCGGATCGACCATAAGTTTGTGCCGGAAATCGGCATCATCTGGCTTTAAGTTAAAGTCAAAAGAGTACCCATCGGTAACGCGGGCTATCACAAAATGCCCCCAGGTTGGCACTTTAGGCACCACTACGATATCTCCCTCTTTCGCTTCCAGGAGGGGATAAAGTATCCAGTAACGGCTTTCGGCTTCTTGGTCTGTGACGGGGTCCTCCCAGATATTTTGGGCTGCCTGTTTGTATCGCTACTTCCAAACATCCTTGTTTACAATTGTTCCGTCTTCTTCTTTTAACTGGGTGCCCGGAATACCCCACCCTTGCCGCAGGCGGCCTTGCTGCAGTTCGCTCCAGATAAAATCTTTCTCCGAATCGGCGGTACGAAACACGAAATACCTCTTTTCAACAGTAGTCATAACCGTACATCCCCCTTCACCGAAAATAAAAATGCGGATTTTAAGTAAAACTTTTTAAACATAACCGGTAATTCCTGCCAGCAGGTAACAGATTTCTCTCTAATTCTCCATAGTTGTTCATTAGCACTCTTCCTCCCTGATTCCCGCTACGATTTCACCGGCCCAAGATGCCCCTACAAAACCGCCGGTGCAGGAGTCAATTCCGAAAGACAGCAGGTACTCTTTCCACAGTTTTACTTGCTCCCGGCTAAAACAGGTGTCTCCTCCCACCTCGACCTTTACGAGCCAGGCCACTACCTCCACATGCAGTTGCTCGTCCGGCCGGAGGAATACGGGGCCGGGACGGTTTTCGTGCCGGAGGCACTAAGAAGACAATTTCAGCGAGTCCTGTGCCACTGCCAGCGCCCACTGCCCGATGGGGTCGGCTAGGCTCGCCCCCCATTTCTGATACTTCACTTTACCCTGCGCAGCCTGTTCCGGCGGAGCGGGTTTGGTTTCTCCACCGCGGAGCGAAGACTACCCTTGATTTCCTCGATGTACCCCTCTGCATGGACTTCGAAGAAAAAGTGGTGGGCCTCCCTGGTCAGGAAAGTGATTCCGCGCTCTGCAAAGAAACTCTCCCACAGTTCCAGGGGGAGTTCCTCCGGCTCGGAGCAGCGGGCCAGTATTTCCGCTATCTCTACGTCGTCATGGGCACCGATTAATAAAAGCGGCAGGCTCAGGATCTCGAGCCACGGGTAAGACCGGGGCGGCCTGATGCGGTGGCGGGCGGGCACGGTGAAGGAGGCCGGTAGTTCTGCCGGTACGCGGGCCGCAAAGCGAGCTGTGGCAGCCTGCAGGTACTTGACCTGCATGGCCAGAACCAGGCGGTCGCCGGGAACGGCGGCGAACCCCCGGGCGCGCAGCGGTGAAAGCCGCTCGAAGGGTGTGGCATCCCGCCAGAACTTCCGGAAAAGCTCCCGTACGACCGCCTGCAGAAATTCCGGCGGCAGGGGAGCGGTAAGGCTGTGGGCCGTAGCCGCGTCGTATACCACGACCGGGAGGCCCCACACCGTGGTTTCGGTTCTGAGTAGCTCGTCCGAGGGGACGTAGCACTGCAGCCGGTGGCGCGAGCGCAGGGCTGCCAGACGTTGCGGCTGCCGGGCAACCCATACCGCCCACTCCAGGTGAGCGTCCGGCTGACCTGCCTTTGTGGGGTTTTCCCGTGCCCAGGCCGCGTAGTCCTCCGCGTCGAAAGGCACGCGCACCGGCCAGTGCAGCGGGTGTTCATCCCGCGCCTCCTGGCAGGCACGGTTGGCAGCGGCCAAAAAGTCAAGGTAGGCGTTGTCGTCTCCGCCCCGGAACCTCCTGTAATCTTCCGGCCCGTAGTCCACCCAGATGAGCCGGTTGCCATCGCAAGAGAAGCGAAATTTCGGCTGCATCCCCACACCTTCTAGAAACTGCCGGTTTCATGCCGGTAAAGCGAGAGCGTTTCTCTCAGCACTTCGGCCACGGCTTCCCGGAGCCAGCCCGGCTCCAGTACCTCTATAGCCGCGCCCCAGCCGAGCAGCCAGGGGATCATCTCTCCGGCGCCGGCCACCTCAAAACGCACCTCGATGCCCCCGTCCGTCAGCTCCTTTACGGCCTGACTGGGGTGGTAGCGGGTGACGCGGAACTTGTGGGCAAGGCCGGGACTGACCCGGAGGCGCACCGTCTCCGGGGGGCCGGGCTCCTCTTCCGTCCAGACACCCCAGGCGTGCGCGTAGGCATCCCGGAGCGAAAAGTCCTGCGGGATGGTGTAGGTGCTGCTTTCCACCAGTTCCAGGCGGTCGATGTGGTCGAGGCGAAAGACGCGCCTTTCGCCCGCGGCGAGGCAGCGGCCAACCAGGTACCAGATCCCGTGCCGGCAGAGCAGGCCGTACGGCTCGACCTCGCGTGTGGTCAGTTGCCCGTCGGAGGCGCGCCGGTAGGCCAACCGTACCCTTTTGGCCAGGCGGATGGCCTGGAGTATCCGCTCTACCAGGCGCGCGTTCTTCTGCGGGTTTGCCGGGCCGTGCCCCGAGACGTATACGTAGCGCTCCATCTCCTGCCGCAGG
>NZ_JAUSUX010000021.1 GCF_030813795.1 Desulfofundulus luciae
AATTTTTAAGTATTCCGCTAACTAAGATCCTTGATTTTACTGGGTTTCCAGCTTCGTTGGAAATGTATGGGGCGCTAAAGTTTCAAACTTGAGTTCAAAGCCCTCATCCTGCAGCGGCTGTTCGACCTGTCCGACCGAAACTGGAAGAAGCCTGCCGGTTCGACCTCCGTTTCAAATACATCCTTGTTTTAGAGCTGGATGACATGGGTTTTGACCACAGCATTTTCGGCCGTTCCCGGGACCGCCTCCTCCAGTCGGAAAAACACAAAGAAGCCTTTTTCAAACTGCTTGGGCTTTTGGTAGATGAAGGGCTGGTTAAAGAAAAGGAAAAGAAGTGCGTAGACTCCACCCACATCATTGCCAATGTGGCGGTACCGGCGGACACGTAATCGTCAAATATTTTTTAAAGAGTTTGCTCTCACGTCATAATAGCATAATCATACCTGCGCAAAAGGATTTTTGGAAGGAAGGTGAAAATGGTGGCGGGTAACGTATGGGATTACAACGGCCCTCTCATCTGGCCGGCAACCGTACCAAGGCTAACCGAATGTAATTATTCTCCTCATGCGCCGTGGATTTCCGATTTCATTGTCGATCGTTTTTTGGGTGTGACGTACGATTTAGATGACCGCGGTATAAACTGGATAGCCGGTCTTCTGGGGAAAGAAGAATTTAAGTGCCGTCTGGTTTTACTGCTTTACCCTGCATGTGCCACGCGAAAGGAGCACCTTGAGCACATGCTCTGGTGGCAAGATTCTTACGGGGGTCGCTTTGAGGCACGCTTGCTACCGGTAAACACACGGCCCCTGACCGTGTTGGCGCTGTTGCACAAAAACAGGTGGGTAATGGCGGTTGGGGCTGCGCCTAATTTGGGAGCCGACGGGACGTATCCCGGGCTACTTAATTTATTCTTTCTGCCGGATGGTATTCTCCTTGAAAACTGGCGCAGATGGTTTGAGCTGCTTTGGCATGCTTCCGTACCCCTTACGGTAGAATCCGCCGCCATCCCTCCCCTTGTGCCGGCAAAAGGCTCAGAAGAGGCCGCAAGGCTGTGGGCGGAGTACGTGCAGGCATGCTATGGTCTTTTAAACGAAGAGGGAAAAGATGTACAGTTGGAGGAGGCGGTGGTGAGGGAAGAGAGCAGGCCGGCTATGGCACAAAGCGATCGGGTAGAATTTTCGGTGACCGCCGAAATGGGGATACCCCGCCTTGATCCGCTGGCAGAAAAAATAGACCGCATTTTTCAAAAGGGCAAGCTGGTAAGCATTGATAAGTACAGCCGCATACCGCCTCTAGAGATTCCAATAAGGCCTGAATGGTTCGGCATCGAATCCTTTCGCCGTGTAGGATCAGTTACACGCCGTGTTTCATATAAGGTGTCAGTGTTTCGTGATAAAGAGATACGGATCATTGATAATAAAAAGAAAGCAGCTCAGAACTTATTGCGGCGTTTTAGTTTTTCTCTGGCGGATGGCCAGTGGTTAATTCCGGTCGATGCCATCCGGCTTTTCGAAGAGGAATTGGAGCGGATTAACAGTGAAGGCATAGAGCAGGTTAAAAAGATAGTGGGTGATAAGATAGAGGAATTCATTGAAGCTCGCAAAGAGGAAATATTTGATGATGTTGAAGATATGTATCGAGAGTTTTATCCTCAAGGGTCCTTGCCCCAGCATGCGAAAAGAGAAATTTTAAAGGCGCGAGGTGAAAGGTTACAAAAGCTTGGCGGCCAGAGGTTGCTGCCCCAGGTAGCTTATGCTGAAGTCCGCTTTTCGCCTGAAAGTGACTCTAAATGGACAAGTCCCTGGGCTCAGGCCTTGCGACTGTTGAAAGATATTGCCGAGTATCCACGCAAGTTCGTTACGGATCCGTACTTTGCACGAGGGTTACGTGTTAATGGGGACGACCTGCTAAGAGCAATGAACGTCTGTAATGATATGTGCGTTAAGCTATGGTTTGAACACGGGACTAAGGTAGAAGAACGGGCCAGAAATGAATTAAACATTTTACAACAGATTATCCAGCAAGAAGATACTGACCAGAGGGCAAAATGTGCAGCAATTTTAGCCTTGATCGAAGGAGAGGAACCCCCCACATTCCCTAATTCATAGCTATTGAAGAAGCGAGTCCAGTTGGCCAGAGCTGGTACAGGATGGGTCGCTCTTTCTTACTCGGGGACAGATCACCATGCTGTCGGCGACAGGATGCCCTTCTTGCCTGAACACCCTCGCCCTGGTCCGGTGCAGCTACCGCGGTCCGGGCCAAAGGCGACCTCGGTGTGGGATGCCACTCGCTCGGCCACCCAGTGTACCCCCAGCCCCCAACCCCCGCCCCCACGGGGGCCGGGGGGTCTAATTCCGGGAAGCGCCTCCCTCCGGACCCCCATCGGGCCTGTTCCGGCTTAATTTTAAAGGGCTTCGCCGCTGCCCGCCACCTCCAGCTCTCCCATTGTACCGCTGCCTTTCGGGGCCGCGGCCCCTCATAGCCTCGTCAAGGGTGCGCTCCGCAAAAAAATTTTGGCCTTCGGCCCGGCCCAAAGGGCCTCAAAATTTTTTTGCTCCGCCTGGGCCGGCGCCCGGCTCTTGACTCCGGCCGCCGGGCGCGGTGCAGCTGCGCGGATTTCGCAGCCCGCGGGCTGTTCTGCAAGCACATCGGCGTTTGCGGCTGCGGCCCCTGACTATGGGCTGGCCGCTGCCGCCCGGGCCCCCAGGGCACCGGCAGCTTAACCAGGGGGCGGCAAATTCGGGCCGGCCGGACGGCCGGCGGGGAAAAAATTATTGTCAAATTACTGATTTTACAGTATAATCTTTCATAAGTACCCTGACGGATGGGGGCCTGATGGCGCTTTTCCAGAGGGGTGTAAAAACGGCATAGCAGCCTTCCCTGCGAAAAGGGTTTTTCCTGTACTCAAGGGGGCAGCGAAGAACTGGGCAGCAGCCTGCTTTTCGTGGGAGAAAGGCAGGCTTTTTTGTTTACATTAATAGCGTCTTTTAAAAAGGGCATGGTGCGCTCATTTGTGAACGAATTGCGGGGTGCGTTTAAGCTGCGGCGTTGGGAGGTGAAAGTGTGGAAAGGCGCATTGGGGTGGTCGGCATCCTGGTCGAAGACCGCCAGCATGCCGCGGGGAAGATCAACAGCATTTTAAGTGAGTACGCGGAGATTATTGTGGGGCGCATGGGCATACCTTACCGTGAGAAGAACCTTTCGGTCATCGCCCTGATTGTTGACGGCACCACCGACGAAATCGGGGCTATGACGGGAAAACTGGGCAGTATCAGGGGTGTGCAGGTGAAAAGCGCCCTGGTGTCCCGCAAGTAACATAGTTATTCAGTAAAACCGCTAAGAGGAGGATGCGGTGCTGTCGGCGCGGAGCACCGGAGTGAGCGGGGACAACGCCGCATCCAACCGGGTTCACTGAATATTTACTTTAAAGGGTGTTGGGTTGAGGTGTCCTACCGGGTAGAAAAAGATTTGCTGGGTGAAAGGGAAATCCCCCGGGAGGCCTACTACGGCATCCATACTTTAAGGGCCAAAGAAAATTTTGCCGTGTCCGGGATTCCCGTTCATCGTGAGCTCATCTGGGCCCTGGCCCTGGTCAAAAAAGCCGCGGCCATGGCCAACAGGGAGATTGGTTTGCTGGAACCCCGCATTGCCGGGGCCATAGTGCAGGCGGCGGAAGAACTGGCCCGGGGGCAGTGGCATGATCAAATTGTCGTCGATGCCTTTCAGGGCGGGGCGGGCACTTCCACCAACATGAATGTCAACGAGGTCATTGCCAACCGGGCCATTGAAATCCTGGGGGGGACGAAGGGAGATTACTCACTGGTCCATCCGCTGGATCACGTAAACCTGGGCCAGTCCACCAATGACGTTTACCCTACGGCCCTGCGGGTGGCGGCCATCAAACTGGTGCGGCAGTTGAGCCAGGCCATGGCCGTTCTGCAGGGGGCCCTGCAGGCCAGGGAAAAGGAGTTTGCCTCCATACTCAAGATCGGCCGCACCCAGCTGCAGGATGCAGTGCCCATTACCCTGGGCCAGGAGTTCAGCGCCTACGCCGAGGCTGTAGCCCGGGACTGGTGGCGTTTGTACAAGGCAGAGGAACGCCTGCGGCAGGTTAACCTGGGTGGGACAGCCGTGGGGACGGGACTCAACGCCAGCCGGCGTTATATCTTCCGGGTGGTGGAGATACTGCGGGAGCTGACCGGTTTTGGCCTGGCCCGGGCGGAAAATACCGTAGAAGCCACGCAAAATGCCGACATTTTCGCGGAGGTCTCCGGCTTTGTAAAGACCGCCGCCGTCAACATGGCCAAGATAGCCGGGGATTTGCGCCTGTTATCTTCCGGCCCCCGGGCGGGACTGGGGGAAATCGTGCTGCCTGAGGTGCAGGCCGGTTCATCGATCATGCCCGGCAAGGTCAACCCCGTGATACCTGAAATGGTCACCCAGGTGGCCTACCAGGTGATGGCCGGCGATGTGGCCATTAACATGGCCGCGGCTTCCGGGCAGCTGGAGTTAAATGCCTTCCTTCCCCTGATTGCCCACAATTTGCTCCACTCCCTGGAAATGATGACCGGGGCGGCCAGGTTGCTGGCGGAAAAATGCGTCCGGGGCATTCAAGCTGATGAGGCCCGCTGCCGGCAGTTGCTGGAAGCCAGCCAGGGGGTGATCACCGCCTTTGTCCCTTACCTGGGCTACGAGAAGGCTACCGCCATGGTTCTGCGGGCGGTCCGGAGCGGCCGGCCGGTGACGGAACTGCTGGTGGAGGAGGGGTTGTTCACCAGGGAGGAAATCGAAGCAATCCTGAAGCCGGAAGAGCTGACCACACCGGGTGTGGCCGGCGTGCGGCATTTAAAGCGCTTTTTAACCAGGGAAGGTGATAAGCCATGAGCCTGAATGCTACCCCCCGGGGGCAGCGGCTGCATATTGCCCTTTTCGGCCGGCGCAATGCAGGCAAATCCAGCTTAATTAACGCCATAACTAACCAGGAAGTGGCCATCGTTTCCGGCATCCCCGGCACAACCACCGATCCCGTAGCCAAAGCCATGGAGCTCCTCCCCCTCGGGCCGGTGATGATTATCGACACGGCGGGGTTGGACGATACCGGGGAACTGGGCGCCCTGCGGGTGCAGAAAACCCTGGAGGTGCTTAACAAAACCGACCTGGCCCTTTTGGTGGTGGATCCCGGGCGGGGAATTGGGGAATATGAAAGGGATGTGGTGAACCGGGCCCGGGAACAAAAAGTGCCGGTGCTGGGAGTAATCAATAAAATCGACCTCTACCCCGAAGCGGTTAACCGCCCGTGGCAGCAGGAACTGGATGTGCCCTTTGTGGCAGTCAGCGCTTTGACCCGCCGGGGCATCAATGAGCTGAAAATGGCCGTCGTAAAGGCCGCCCCCAGGGACTGGTCTCTTCCCACCATTGTGGGGGACCTGATTGAACCGGGGGACCTGGTCGTACTGGTCATCCCCATCGACAAGGCCGCTCCCAGGGGGAGGCTCATCCTCCCGCAGCAGCAGGTAATCCGGGACGTGCTGGAAAACGACGCCGTGGCAGTGATGGTCAAGGAGCGGGAGCTGAAGCACGCCCTGGCCAGCATGGCCGTGAAGCCGAAGCTGGTGGTTACCGATGCCTCGGCCTATCTCAAGGCCGTGGCCGACACACCGCCGGATGTGCTTTTTACCTCCTTCTCCATCCTGTTTGCCCGCTATAAAGGAGACCTGCCCACCCTGGTGGCCGGGGCCAGGGCCGTCAAAGATTTAAAGCCCGGGGACAAAATCCTCATTGCCGAGGCCTGTACCCATCACCCCATCCAGGATGATATCGGCCGGGTGAAGATCCCCCGCTGGCTCCGGCAGGCGGTGGGAGGGGAACTGGTATTTGACGTGGCCAGCGGCGGGAGCACCCTGCCCGAAAATCTCCGGGATTACAAGCTGATCGTGCACTGCGGGGCCTGTATGCTCAACCGCAGGGAAATGCTTTACCGGATCATGCAGGCCCAGGAAGCCGGGGTGCCCATTGTCAACTACGGTGTGCTCATGGCCCACATTCACGGCGTTTTAAAGCGGGCATTATCCCCCTTCCCCCAGGCTTTAGCCGTTCTTGAAGAGGAACAGGTGGAATTTGAAGACGAGCTGGCCCTGTTGAGCAGGTATCGCGAACACAGGTGATCCTATGCGGCACGAGTTCATGGAAGCGCTGGCCAAAGCCAGAGAAGCCCATAGCCTTGAGCACCAGGAAATCCTCATTCTCCTCCAGGCCCGGGGCGAGGAGGTCGATGCCCTCGGCCGGGCGGCCGATGCCGTGAGAGCAAAGTACCTGGGAGATGAGGTGCACTTACGGGGCATCATTGAGTTTTCCAACTACTGCTGCCGGAACTGCCTTTACTGCGGTCTGCGCCGGGACAACCGGAAGTTGCGGCGTTACCGCTTAACTCCCGGGGAAATCCTGGCCGCTGCCCGTAAGGCCGCCGGGCTGGGTCTTCCGACCATTGTTTTGCAATCGGGGGAGGATCCTCATTACACGGCCCCGGTTCTGGCGGATATAATCAGGCGTTTAAAAGAAGAGGTGGGGGTGGGAGCGGTAACCCTTTCCGTCGGCGAGCGTTCCTTTGAGGATTACCGCCTGTGGCGGGAAGCGGGGGTCGACCGCTACCTCTTGAAGCACGAAACCGCCGGCGCCACCCTTTTTGCCCGGCTGCGGCCGGGTACCACCTTGCAGGACCGGTTGCTGCGCCTGAAGTGGTTGCGGGAGCTGGGCTACCAGGTGGGGTCGGGAAACATCGTCGGCCTTCCTGGCCAGACTCTGGAAACCCTGGCCGCCGACATCCTGCTCATGCGGGAATTGGACGTAGAGATGGCGGGCATTGGCCCCTTCATACCCCATCCGCAAACACCCCTGGCCAAAGAGCCTCCCGGAGAGCTGGAACTCACCCTGAAGGTGCTGGCCGTGTCCAGGTTGCTCCTTCCCCGGGCCCATTTACCCGCCACCACGGCCCTGGGTACCATCCATCCCCAGGGGCGGCGTATGGGGCTTTGCTTTGGGGCCAATGTGATTATGCCGGACGTAACTCCTCCTCCTTATCGCTACTATTACCAGATTTATCCCGGAAAGGCGGGACTGCACGAGGAAATGGAAACAACACTGGTTTCGTTGAAGAACCTGATCTTTTCCTTAAACCGGCGGGTAGGGAGCGGACCGGGGCATTCCCCGAAAATCCAAGGAGGGATGGAACAGTGAAGTGTGAACCGGCTACCTTTATCAACGAAGAGCAGATTAACGGCCTGCTGGAAGAAGGCCGCCGGGCGACTCCTGCCACGGCCCGGGAGATCATCGCCCGGGCGGAAGAGGCGAAGGGACTTTCCCCCTTTGAAGTGGCCGTGTTGCTGCATGTGGAGGACCAGGATACCCTGGACCTGATGTTTGCTACTGCCTACCGGGTTAAAGAAAGGATCTACGGCAAAAGGCTGGTTCTTTTTGCCCCCCTTTATATCAGCAACTACTGCATCAACAACTGCCGGTACTGCGGTTACCGCCGGGACAACAAAGAACTGGTGCGGCGCCGCCTGACCATGGAGGAAATACGGGATGAAGTGATTGCCCTGGAAGCTATGGGACACAAGCGGCTGGCCCTGGAAACGGGTGAGGACCCCGTCAACTGCCCCATTGATTACGTGCTGGAAGCCATCGAGACCATCTACGCCGTTAAGGACAGGAACGGCAGCATCCGGCGGGTGAACGTGAATATCGCCGCCACCACGGTGGATGAATACCGGCTTTTGAAAAAAGCTGGCATTGGTACCTATATCTTGTTCCAGGAAACTTACCACCGTGATACCTACCGGGCCATGCATCCCTCCGGCCCCAAGCGGGATTACGACTGGCACACCACGGCCATGGACCGGGCCATGGAGGCCGGCATTGATGACGTGGGCCTGGGCGTTTTATTTGGTTTATATGACTATAAGTTTGAAGTGCTGGGCCTGCTTTTCCATGCTTTGCATCTGGAAGAGCGCTTTGGCGTAGGTCCCCACACCATCTCGGTTCCCCGGCTGCGCCCGGCCTTGAATATCAATCTGGAGAACTTCCCTTACCTGGTTTCCGACCGGGACTTCAAAAAAATCATCGCCATTTTGCGCCTGGCCGTACCCTATACCGGCATGATTCTCTCCACCCGGGAACGGCCCGGGTTCCGGGATGAATTGATCTCGGTGGGCATTTCCCAGATCAGTGCCGGTTCGTGTACGGGCGTGGGAGGCTACCACATGGCTTTGATGGGCGAGCACCGGGAAGAGGGAGATACTGCCCAGTTCCAGGTGGAGGATCACCGGAGCCCCGACGAAGTGCTGCGCAGCATTTGTTTATCCGGGTACATACCCAGCTTCTGTACGGCCTGTTACCGCAAGGGGCGCACCGGCGACCGGTTTATGTCTTTAGCTAAAACCGGCCAGATCCAGAACGTCTGCCAGCCCAACGCCATTCTCACCTTCAAGGAATTTCTCCTGGACTATGCTTCTCCGGAAACCAGGCGGGTGGGTGAGGAGACCATCCAGAAACACCTGGAGTTGATCGAAAATTCCACCGTGCGTGAAGAAACCGTAGCCCGTTTGGAAATGATCGAAAAAGGACAACGGGACCTGTACTTTTAGTTTGTATTTAACATGCCTTGTGCTGGTCCGCATCCGGCGGTTCATCAAGTCCCCCTTTGTTACCCTGATCATTGAAAATGTCTTTGGTAGCAAAGGGGGATTTTTTTGTGGAATACGTTGGGAGGTGATAAAAAGAGATTTTTGTTAAAAAGCGGCGATACTGCCGTTAGGCCGTTTTATATGACCGCTTATCCCTTTCAAATGACCTTTTAGCAAACTTGTATTGCTTTTTTGAAAAAAAGTATTATTCTGTTGTAATAAACGATTTTGATGACTATCGATAACGTAAAATTATTGAATAGGGCGAATGATCAAAAAAGCTTTTTATGGCAGGTGAACGACAATCAAGTTGCATGTCATTAAAAAAATGCTCAATGCCGATGTGCTCTGTGGTGCCGATCTGCTTGACACAGAGGTCACCTGCGGCTTTGGCTGTGACCTGATCAGTGACTCTTTGTGTTTTGCCAGGCCGGGTTGCCTTTTGCTTACCGGGCTTACCAATGTACAGATCATTCGTCTTGCAGAAATGGTGGAGGCACGGGCCATCGTTTTTGTACGGGGTAAGAAGCCCGGTGAAGACGTAATCAAGCTGGCGCGGGAAAAGGGCCTTCCCTTGCTGGCGACCGATCTGTTCCTGTTTGAAAGTTGCGGCATCCTCTACCAGGCGGGACTACGGAGTTCCTGAAACGGGGGTAAGGTGCCTTGCAGCTGAAGTTTCAGGTGAAGGGGATGGATTTCAGCCGGGCAGGCCAGGCCGCAACAAAGATCAAAAAAGCCTTACAACTGGCCGGTATGGACCCCGCGACCATGCGCAAGGCCATCATCATTGCCTACGAGGCGGAGATGAACATCGTCATCCATGCCTATCATGGCACCCTGACGGCCAATATCACTCCCCATAAGGTGGAAATCATCGCCGAAGATGTAGGCCCGGGTATTCCCGATATCCCCCTGGCCATGCAGGAAGGATATTCCACCGCCCCGCCCCACATCCGGGAGATGGGCTTCGGAGCAGGCATGGGCCTGCCCAACATCAAGAAAAGCGCCGATGAACTGGATATCCAGTCGGAAGTAAATAAAGGCACCAAACTGTGGGCGGCAGTTTTCAACAATTAGTAAGGTAAGAGTTGAACGGAACGACGGGAGACGACCGCTGCCGGGGTATGCGACAATATCCAGAAGTGGTGATTAAAAATGCAGCAATATTTCCATTCAGTGCGTCTCGACGAAGAAAAATGCAAAGGGTGCACCAACTGCATCAAACACTGCCCTACGGAAGCCATCCGGGTACGCAAGGGTAAAGCCCGCATTATCGAGGAGCGCTGTATTGACTGCGGTGAGTGTATTCGCATCTGCCCCAACCAGGCCAAGCTGGCCATCACCGATTGCCTGGAAAAACTAAAAGATTTTAAATATACCGTTGCCCTCCCTGCTCCTTCCTTTTACGGTCAGTTTAAACCCGAAGTTACCCCCTCCCGGGTATTAAGTGCCCTGCTGGCCCTGGGCTTTCATGATGTTTTTGAAGTAGCCCTGGCGGCTGAAGCGGTTTCGTGGGCAATCAGGCATTATATGGAAGTATGTGTTGACAGGCCCCGGCCGTTGATCTCATCAGCCTGTCCTGCGGTAGTCAGGTTAATCCAGGTGCGCTTTCCCAGCCTGCTGGAACACATCATTCCCATAGAATCTCCCATGGAAATAGCCGGGCGTATGGCCCGGGAGCAGGCCTGCCGGAAGACCGGGCTTGAACCGGACGAGATTGGAACCTTTTTCATTACTCCATGTCCCGCCAAAGTGACGGAAGTAAAACAACCTTCCGAAGGTAGATCCAGTGTCGATGGGGCCATCTCCATGGCCGTGGTTTATGGTGCTCTGCTTAAACGCCTGGAAATGCCCGCACCATACCCGGTGGCTCCCCGGGCTTCAGGAGTGGGCATTGGCTGGGGCCGGGCAGGGGGAGAAAACGAGGCCATTAAAGCCGGGTCGCTGCTGGCCGTTGACGGTATCCACAGCGTGATTAGCGTTCTGGAGGAAATAGAAAGGGGAGGCCTTACGGACATCGATTACCTGGAGGCCCAGGCCTGCACGGGAGGCTGTATCGGCGGCCCCCTGGTGCCGCAGAATCCCTTTGTGGCCCGGGTGCGCATGGGTAATCTGGTCAAGTTGTACTCTGCCGGGGAACCAGGGGACTTTCCCCGGGATTTCGACTACTATCGCCTGAAAACACCCATTCCGGCCCGCCCGGCCTTAACCCTGGCCAAAGACCCCCAGGTGGCCCTGGCCCGGCTGGAAGAGGCGGAGCGAATTTGCGCCGAACTCCCCGGGCTGGACTGCGGATCCTGCGGTTCCCCCAGTTGCCGCGCCCTGGCTGAAGATATAGTGCAGGGGTATGCCCGCCGCAGCTACTGCATCTTTGAACTGCGGGAGCGCCTGCAGCAGCTGGCGGAAGAGATGGTCGAACTGGCCCAGAAACAGCCGCCGGCCATGGGACGGGATTGGAAACAGACAAGGGACGGGGGTGGTGAAACTGATTGACTGGCGGGAAATAATTGCTGAACTGGAACTGACAGCCCATCACCACAATGCCCTGGCCCTTCCCCCGGTGTACGGTGCCTACTGTGGTGATATGATGAGCGACGTGCTGGCCCGTGCCCGCCGGGGTAGCCTGTGGATTACCATCCAGCGCCACCGCAATGTGATCGCCGTGGCTTCCCTGGTGGGTTTAAGCGGGGTTGTTATTTCCGGAGGCCGGGTTCCTCCACCGGATACCGTTGCCCTGGCGGAAAAAGAAGGTGTGCCCCTTTTCTCCACACCCCTTGATAGTTTCCACGCCGCCGGCAGGTTATATTACCTGCTCACCAGGGTCGGTTTGATCAACCCGGGGGAAAATAGTATCGCCGACCCACAAAAATGAACGAGGACGGCTGCGCCCGCTCCGGTAGATTGAAGACCAGGACATGAAGGGAGGTGATGTATCCTTTTGGGGTCCGCTACCAGCATAGATAGACCATGAGCAAGGAGGTTGTTGTGATGTCCATTGCTTGCAAGTGTAGCGGGGAATTGAACAGTAGAATGGATGCGCTGCTTGAGCAATATCGCGGGCAGCCCTCGGCGTTAATTCAGGTGCTGCACCAGGCCCAGGGGATCTATGGCTACCTGCCCAGAAAAGTGCTGCAAAGGGTAGCCGGGGCGCTGAATGTACCCTTAAGCCAGGTTTATGGCGTGGTATCTTTCTACTCCTTCTTTACCATTCATCCCAAAGGCAAGCACCAGATCAGCGTGTGTAAGGGTACGGCCTGCTACGTGCGGGGAGCGGGGCAGCTCCTGGATCGCATCAAAGAAGAACTGGGCCTCAAGCCCGGGGAAACCACCGAAGACGGCCAGTTTTCCCTGGAAGTAGTGCGCTGCCTCGGGGCCTGCGGCCTGGGACCGGTGATCACTGTGGATGAAGACGTTCACGCCCGGGTTCAACCGGAGCGCCTGTCCGATATCCTGGCGGCTTACCGGCAATAAGTGATGGGAGGGATTCCCATGATGGAAGAACTGGCTCACCACATCCTGGACGTCGCCAGGAATTCCCTGGAGGCCGGGGCTACCCGGGTGGAGATTACCGTCGAAGAAGATCCGACCGGCGACCTGTTGCGTTTTTCCGTGGTTGACAACGGTTCCGGGATTCCTCCATACGTCCAGCGCCAGTTGGCCAACCCGTTTTTTACCACCAAAAGCGGTAAAAAGGTGGGTCTCGGGTTGCCCTTTTTGCAGGCGGCGGTGGAGCGGTGCGGCGGCAACCTGGAAATAAGGAGTGATGTTGGACGCGGTACAACGGTTGTAGCTACATTCCCTTATTATTGCTGGGACCGTCCCCCCCTGGGGGATATGCCCCGGACCATCGTCAGCCTGCTGGTGGGCAATGGCCATCTGGACCTGTGCTACCGTCACATTTTCAACGGTCAGAGCTTTGAGCTGGATACCGGGGAAATCCGGTCTCGCCTCAAAGGGATACCCCTGGATACACCGGAGGTACTGCTCTGGCTGCGCCAGTACCTTGCCGAAAATTTAAACATCCTAAGCGGAGGTGGTGGGTATGAAGTCGCTCGCCGAGCTGGATAAACTCAGGGAGAAGCTGCAGGAGGAGATGCGCCTGCGGGAGGGCAAGGAGGACGTTAAAGTGGTGGTGACCATGGGCACCTGCGGGATTGCCTCGGGGGCCCGGGAGGTGCTCACTGCCATCCTAGAGGAAATCAGCAAGAGGGGACTGAAGGGTGTAACGGTAACCCAGACCGGGTGTGCCGGCCTGTGTCATTGCGAGCCGCTGGTGGAAGTGGAAAGGCCCGGCCGGGATAAGGTTACCTACGGCCACGTGGATGAGAAAAAAGCGCGGGAAATTGTGGTTTCCCACCTGGTCAACGGCCAGATAATTAAAGAGTGGACTATTAAGTAGATAAGTAGGGGGGGTTGGTATGGAACTTTACAGGGCTCATGTTCTGGTCTGTGCCGGGGCCGGGTGTATTTCCTCGGGGTGCCAGGCAGTAAAATCTGCCCTGGAAGAGAGCATAGACAGGCTGGGTTTAAAGCGCGAAGTGAAGGTGGTTGAAACCGGCTGTATGGGTCCCTGCGACCTGGGCCCGGTAATTGTGGTTTATCCCGAGGGAGTGTTTTACCGCCAGTTAAAACCCGCGGATGCAGTGGAAATCGCCGAAGAACATTTGTTAAAGGGGCGGGTAGTGGAGCGCCTGCTGTACAAGGCGCCCGAAAACGGCAAGACGGCGGTGACCTCCGATCAGATAGATTTCTTTAAAAAGCAGACCCGCATTGCCCTGCGCAACACGGGAATCATCAACCCTGAATCGGTGGAAGAATACATTGCCCGGGACGGGTACCGGGCTCTGGGCAAAGTGCTTACCACCATGACCCCGCAAGAAGTCATCGAGTGCATCAAAAAATCCGGCTTGCGGGGGCGGGGCGGCGCAGGATTTCCCACCGGCTTGAAGTGGGAGTTTTCGGCCAAAGCACCGGGGAAGCCCAGGTACGTGGTCTGCAACGCCGACGAGGGCGATCCGGGCGCCTTTATGGATAGAAGTATTCTCGAAGGGGACCCCCATAGCGTGCTGGAAGCCATGGCCATTTGCGGTTACGCCATCGGCTCCAACCAGGGTTATGTCTATGTCCGGGCCGAATACCCCCTGGCGGTGCAAAGATTGAGCCTGGCCATCGAAAAGGCCCGGGAATACGGCCTGCTGGGAGAAAACATCTTTGGCACGGGCTTTAGTTTCGACGTAGAAATCCGGGTGGGAGCCGGCGCCTTTGTCTGCGGCGAGGAAACGGCCTTGCTGGCTTCCATTGAAGGCCGCCGCGGTGAACCAAGGCCCAGACCTCCCTTTCCCGCCCAGGAAGGCCTCTGGGGAAAGCCCACGGTGATCAACAACGTGGAAACGTGGGCAAACATTCCGCCCATTATCCTGAAAGGGCCCGAATGGTTTGCCTCGATCGGTACGGAGAAGAGCAAGGGAACGAAGGTCTTCGCCCTGGCCGGTAAAGTAAACAACACCGGTCTGGTTGAGGTGCCCATGGGTACCACCTTGAGGGAAATTATCTTTGATATTGGCGGTGGCATCCCGGGAGGCAAGCAATTCAAGGCCGCGCAGACGGGAGGCCCCTCCGGCGGTTGCATCCCGGCCCGTTACCTGGACGTGCCGGTGGATTACGAGTCGCTGACCCGGCTGGGAGCCATCATGGGTTCCGGCGGCTTAATTATCATGGATGAGGATACCTGTATGGTGGACCTGGCCCGGTTCTTCCTCGAGTTTGTCCAGGACGAGTCCTGCGGCAAGTGTTCCCCCTGCCGCATCGGCACCAAGCGCATGCTGGAGATTGTGGAGCGGATCACCCGGGGCGAAGGCCGGGATGGAGATATCGAGCTTCTGGAAGAGCTGGGGCACGGCATCAAGTCTTCCGCCCTGTGCGGCCTCGGACAAACCGCACCCAATCCCGTGCTCAGCACCATCCGCCACTTCCGTGACGAATATGAGGCCCATATATACCACAAGAAATGTCCCGCCGGAGTTTGCCGCGCCTTGATGGTGTACGCTATAGACGAAGAAAAATGCAACGGTTGCGGGCGCTGCGCCCTGGTGTGCCCGGCCGGGGCCGTTTACGGAGAGAAAAAGAAGCCCCACCGGATAGACCTGGAAAAATGCCTCCGGTGCGGCACGTGTATGGAAAAGTGCAAGTTTGGTGCTATCTATACCATTTAAAGCTGGAGGGAGAGACATGTCCCTGGTGACGCTTACTATAGATGGGCGACAGGTTCAGGTGCCGCCCGGCACTACCATTCTGGCGGCGGCCAGGCAGGCTGGGGTAAAAATCCCCACCCTCTGTTACCTGGAGGAGTTGAACATCATCGGTGCCTGCCGCCTGTGCCTGGTGCAGGTAGAGGGAGCCCGCGCGCTGGTGGCCGCCTGTGTCACACAGGCCGGCGAGGGGATGGTGGTTCATACCAGCACACCGGCGGTACGGCACGCGCGCCGGCTTAATCTGGAGCTTATCATGTCCAACCACCCGCAGGAGTGCCTGACCTGTTTGCGCAATACCAGCTGCGAGCTGCAGCAGCTTGCGGCCGAACTGGGAGTGGGAGAAATTCGCCTCCAGGGGGAGATGTCTCCCTACGAGGTGGACGATTCCAGCCCCTCGATAATCCGTGACCCGCGCAAGTGCGTTCTTTGCCGCCGCTGCGTGTCGGTGTGCGAGAAGGTACAGGGGGTCAGCGCCATTGCCGTCCAGGAACGGGGCTTTGATACCGTGGTGGCACCGGCCTTCCTGGCCCCGCTGGGCGAGGTAAACTGTGTCAACTGCGGCCAGTGCTCGCTGGTTTGTCCCACGGCGGCCATTCACGAACGGGATGAAACGGACAAAGTTTGGGCCGCCCTGGCCGACCCGGAAAAGCACGTGGTGGTGCAAACTGCCCCTGCCGTGCGGGTAAGCATCGGCGAGATGTTCGGCCTGGAACCGGGAAGTATCGTTACGGGCAAGCTGGTGGCCGCTTTAAGACGCCTGGGTTTTGATAAGGTCTTTGATACTGATTTTAGCGCTGATTTAACGATTATGGAAGAGGGTAACGAGTTAATTCACCGCCTGCAGAACGGCGGCAGGCTCCCCCTGATTACCTCGTGCAGCCCGGGGTGGATCAAATTTATTGAGCACTTTTACCCCAACCTGCTGCCTAACTTATCAACCTGCAAGTCGCCGCAGCAGATGTTCGGTGCTCTGGCCAAGACCTACTATGCGCAAAAAGAAGGTATCGATCCGGCCAGGATCTTCGTGGTTTCCATCATGCCCTGTACGGCGAAAAAATACGAAGCAGGCCGCCCGGAGATGAACTCCAGCGGCTACCGGGATGTGGACGTGGTGCTCACCACCCGGGAACTGGGCAGGATGCTCAAGCAGGCGGGTATTGATTTCGAGTCCCTTCCCGAGGAAGATTACGACGCACCCCTGGGTATTTCCACCGGAGCGGGAGTCATCTTTGGAGCCACCGGTGGGGTGATGGAAGCGGCCCTGCGCACCGCTTATGAACTGGTCACGGGTGCCACCCTGTTTTCCCTCGACTTTGAGGAGGTCCGCGGGCTTGAAGGGGTGAAGGAAGCTTCCGTCAACCTGGCCGGAACGGAGTTGAAAGTAGCCGTGGCCCACGGGCTCGGCAATGCCCGCAAGGTCCTGGATGCCGTGGTGAACAAGGAAAAGGAGTACCATTTCATCGAAATCATGTGCTGCCCCGGCGGGTGTATCGGCGGCGGCGGCCAGCCCGTCCCCGTGGACAACGAGATCCGGGCCAGGCGTATCGCGGCCATCTACCAGGTCGACCGGCAGATGCCGCTGCGTAAATCCCACGAAAACCCGGCCGTACAGGCCCTGTACAGGGAGTTCCTGGGCGAGCCCTTGAGCCACAAGTCCCACGAGCTTCTGCACACTCAATACACTCCCAGGGAGCGGTTTTAAAACCCCAGCGTAAGCTCCCAGAACAGGGGGTTCATCAAAAAACCGAGAGTCCCGGACTTCCGGGACTCTAATTATGTGCGCAGGGCACGAGCGTTGACCTGCCGGCCATAACATTTCTCCTACCCGGACGACATTGGAGGCAAAGGGAATCTGCCATCCAACCATGTGGTTGAAATCCCCGGTGTCAGCCCGTTTTCCCCAGTAAACGGCGGCAGAGCTCCCGGTCCATGAGGAAACTTTTGAAAATGGCTGCTGAGAGGCCGTTGCTGACCTGCCGGGGCCAGGCCAGGTACAGGTAGTAACGGATTTGCAGTCCCGGGATAATTACCCGGGCCACTTTGCCTGCTTCCAGGGCATCGTGGGCCGCACGGCGGGAAACCGCGGCTATCCCCAGCCCGGCCCGGACCGCCTGCACCATGGACTGGCTGCTGCCCAGTTCAAGTATGCTGGGAAAATGCTCCACGTTAATGTTGTGTTCGGCCAGTTTGACCTCCAGGGCCTGCCGGGTGCCCGAACCGGCTTCACGGATAATCAGTGGCTCGCGGGTCAACTCCTCCAGGGAGATATTGTTGCCTGCCCAGGGGTGCCAGGAGGGAACGATAAAAATCAATTCGTCTTCCAACCAGGGGTGGTATTCGATACTCTCACCACCCATCGCCGTTCCCAGAACGCCGATGTCGATCTCCCGGTCCTGTAACCAGCGTGCCACGGCGGCGCTATTGCCCACCTGCAGGCTTACCCGGACTCCAGGGTACTGCTCCCGGAAACCGCCGATAAAAATGGGGAGCAGGCATTCGGCAGGCATGCTGGTGGCTCCCAGCATGAGATGACCGCTTTTCAAACCCTGGAGTTCATTGACCATGGCCCGGATTTTCCGGTAATGGCGTACCATTTGCTTGATTTCCGGGTAGAGAAGCCGTCCGGCCTCGGTAAGCAGCACCTTTTTTTCATTGCGCTCCAGAAGGGTGACGCCCAGCTCTTCCTCCAGCGCTTTAATCTGAAAGCTTACCGCCGGCTGGCTCATCCCCAGTTGTCCGGCGGTTTTGGTAAAATTACGCAGCTCAGCGACCAGCAAAAAGGCTTCCAACTGTTTTATGTTCATGGAAAGTTACAGCACCTTTCGGGAGATTATTTCCAAGAATATTCAGACGAAGGCAAAAAGTGTCTGGTTCCCGCATACGTGCCCCTCGTCGAAAAATTATTTAAACGTGTTCTTTCTATATAATAATGTGAAAATCCTGCCGCAGGCCCGTTGTTGTTATTTACCTTTGACAGATCGGTAAGGGCAAATATAATTTAGGGTGTATGCACTCGAGGGTTGACTCTTAAAAATTTAAGGAGCGGTTTAAACTTGAGCAAAGAGTTTCAGCGGTATGTAGTAACCCGGGTAAAGCGGGCCATTGTTGATTACGGCATGATTGCAGACGGGGACCGGGTGGCGGTAGGGCTTTCCGGGGGCAAGGACAGCAGCGTGCTATTGCACATCCTGAACCTTGTCCGGCGGGTGGCACCCATTAAATTTTCCCTGCACGGCATTTATGTGGACCCCGGATGGGACATGGAAGTAAACGTGTTAAGGGAGTTTTGTGAGCGCGAAGAGGTTCCTTTTTACTATAAACCCACCAACATTGCCGAAGTAGTTTTCGATATCCGGCAGGAGAAAAATCCCTGTGCCCTGTGTGCCAACCTGCGCCGGGGGGCTTTGAACAATACCGCCCGGGACCTGGGATGTAACAAAGTGGCCCTGGGACATCACCTGGATGATGTGATTGAAACCTTTTTCATGAGCCTTTTTTACACCGGGCAGTTTCGTACTTTTTCTCCCATTACTTATTTAAGCCGCAGCGATGTCACCATGATCCGTCCGTTAATTTATTTGACCCAGGAGCAGGTGCGGGAGATGGCGCGGCAAAAAAACCTCCCCATACTGGAAAATCCCTGTCCCGTTAACGGCAGGACCAAGCGGCAGGAAATGAGGGAGTTCGTGGCAAATCTACTTACCAGATATCCCGAATTACACCTGCGCTTTCTCAACGCTCTTAAGACGGCAGATTTACGCAACCTGTGGCCGGTAACAAAGTAAAAAGCCCTTTTCTGGCTTGGGGTGTAACTGTTAGTATATCTTTTTTATTTGAAAAATGCTGCAAAACATTAAAATCTCATTTTCGTTCAATTTACAAAATTACTATTTTGATTAGGGTTGAAAGTAGCTATTTACTCACACTTTTCACCCCTTTATAATGAAGAAAAAGAAACTTTTTGTGCATTGTATGCTGTATAATTAGTTTTTGAGTTTTCGCTCAATTTGCTCCAAGAAGGGGTGAGAATGTGGGACTATTGAACAACTTTTACAACCCGAATGCGGTAGCCGTTGTCGGTGCCTCAAAAAAACCCGGTAAAGTGGGCCACTCCATAGTGAAGAACCTGATCGAGTCAGGATTTCCGGGGCAAATTTATCCGGTTAATCCCAGGGAGGAGGAAATTGAGGGTTTAACGGTTTACCCATCGGTTACGGCCATTCCGGAGCAGGTGGACCTGGTCGTTGTAGCCGTTCCCGCGGCCAGAACGCTGGATGTAGCCAGAGAGTGTGGAGAAAAGGGTGTTAAAAACCTGGTAGTGGTCACTGCCGGGTTTAAGGAAATCGGCAAAGAGGGTCTGGATCTGGAAAAAGAGCTGGTGGCCATCTGCCGCCAGTATGGCATGCGTATGCTGGGGCCAAACTGCGTGGGCATGATGGACACCCATACGCCCATCAACGCTTCTTTTACCAAAACTTCCCCCTTGAAAGGCGACATAGCCTTCCTCTCCCAGAGCGGTGCCACCCTGATTGCCATCCTGGACTGGAGCCGCTCCGTTGGTCTTGGTTTCAGCAAGATGGTCAGTCTGGGCAATAAAGGAGATCTTTCGGAAATAGATTTCATTGCCGAAGCTGCCGAGGACCCCTATACCCGTGTAATCGCCTGCTATCTGGAGGATGTGACCGACGGGTCTCGTTTCCTGGAAGTGGTTCGCGAGGCCACCCGTAAAAAACCCGTAATTATTCTCAAGTCCGGTACCAGCCAGGCCGGTGCCCAGGCCGCTTCTTCCCACACCGGTGCCCTGGCCGGTAGTGACCTGGCTTACGACACGGCCTTCCGGCAGTGCGGCGTAATCCGCGCCCGGTCCATGACCGAGCTCTTTGAGCTGGCCATTGCCTTTTCCCGTTGCCCGGTTCCGGCCGGCAAGAGGGTGGCCATTGTGACCAACTCCGGGGGTCCGGGCATTGTGGCCACGGATAATGTGGAAGCCAGGTCCCTGACCATGGCGCGGTTTACCAGGGAAACCATTGAAGAATTGCGCGGGGGGCTACCCGCCGAGGCCGCCCTGTACAACCCGGTGGACGTGCTGGGTGATGCCAGGGCCGACCGTTATCGTTTTGCCCTGGAGAGGGTTCTTGCCGACCCCAATGTGGACAGTGTCGTGGTTTTAATGTGTCCCACTGCCGTGGCCCAGCCCCTGGAAACTACCCAGGCTGTGATTGAGCTGCAAAAGAAATATCCCCACAAGCCAATTATGGGCGTTTACCTGGGCGGCGAATCCATGGCCGAAGGGGCACGGCTCATGTCCGAAGCCGGCATGACCTGTTTTACTTTCCCCGAACCGGCTATTGCAGCGATCAACGGATTGGTTAGTTACGGTGAATTTCGCAATGCTCCCGTAGGGGAAAGTGATCTGAACTATTCCGATGTGGACAAAAAAGCGGTCAAGGCCGTTTTTTACGATGTCATGCGGGATAACCGCCTGGTACTGCTGGGCAGCGAAGCGGCAGCCGTTGCCAGGGCGTACGGTATTCCGGCCGCTCCCATTTCCCTGGCCACCACCCCCGAGGAGGCGGTGGAGGAAGCCGAAAAGATGGGCTACCCGGTGGTGCTCAAGGTAGCCTCTCCCAAGATCCTGCACAAGACCGATGTGGGGGGCGTAAAAATCGGCCTTGATTCTCCTGAAGCAGTACGCAAAGGTTTCATCGAGATTATGGAGAACGTCCATCGCCTGCTGCCCCAGGCTGTGGTCTACGGCATAGAAGTACAGAAAATGATGCCCAGGGGCGTGGAGCTGATCATCGGCATGACCAGGGATGTCCAGTTTGGCCCCATGATTGCCTGCGGTCTGGGCGGTATTTACGTCAACCTGCTTAAAGATGTTTCCTTCCGTTTGGCCCAGGGGCTCACCCTGCGGGAGATTGAGGCCATGCTTTCTGAAACCAAGGCCTATACCCTCTTGCGGGGTTACCGGGGCGAGAAGCCGTCCGATCTGCCAGCGCTGGTGGAAGCCATCGGACGCACGGCCCGGCTGGTGCTGGATTTCCCGGAGATCAATGAAATCGATATTAACCCTGTCTTTGTCTATAACCAGGGCTTAAGTGCCCTTGATATCAAAATTACCATATCGTGAGGTGTTGGCCTGATGAGAAATCTGTACATTATGGGCACTCCAGCTAGCGGTAAAACGGCCCTTGCCCTGGGCCTGGCTCAAAAATTGCAGAAAGAAGGGTTTCGGGTCGCCTACTTTAAACCCATCGGGAGCCCTTCCCGGGGAGCGGAACGGGTGGATGAAGATGCCGTTTTAATGCGGGAAGTACTGGGAATGGGCGTGCCCCTGGAACTAATAGTTCCCCTGATTGTCGGACCGTCCTACCTGTCCGGAAACGGTTGTAAAGACGCCCTTTCCAGGGTTCGCGAGGCTTACGAACAAGTTTCAGCAGGCGCCGATGTGGTGATTATCGGCGGGGCGGCCTACCCCTACGCTTACGCCGCCTGCGGGCTGGACGATATTACCCTGGCCAGACAACTGGACGCTCAGGTATTGCTGGTGTTAAACATTGAAAATGATTTTGGCTTTGACCAGGCCCTGTTCTTTAACCGCAGCCTTACCGCGGTGGGGGTAAATCTGCTGGGCGATATTTTCAATAATATTCCCCGTCCCCTTTTGGCCAAGATCGAAGGGATCTACCGGCCCATTTTAGCAGAAAACGGTTACCGCACTCTGGGTGTGATCCCGCGCCGTCCGGAAATTGCTTCCCCTACCGTGGAAGAATTCTATGAAGTTCTTGGCGGAGAAATAGTGACCGGCAGCGAGAATCTCAAGCGCCTGGTGGAAGATGTGGTGGTCGGCGCCATGACCGCCGAGAGCGCCCTGAGCTATTTCCGCCGCACTGCCGATAAGGCGGTGATTCTGGGTGGCGACCGGGCCGATGTTGCCCTGGCCGCCCTGGAGACCAGTACCTCGGTGCTCATCCTGACCGGCGGCCTTTATCCCGACGTGAAGGTAATTGCCCGGGCGCAGGAAAAGGGAGTACCCCTGATCCTGGTTCATTACGATACCTATACTACCATCGAGAAGATCAGCCAGTTGTCCCGCCGTTTAAAACCGGGCGATACCACCGGAATTAAAGTAGCCCTGGAAAACGTGGAACAGTATTGCCAGTGGGAGGCCATTGTGGAGGCATTGCGCTAACTGTAGGCCAGCAGTTATACCGCCGGCCATGCAACCGGCGGTGTTTTTAATGCCGCTGGGGGCGGGCTGCCCAGGTATTTACCTTGACAAAGGGGCGACACCCCTATATAATGAGTTTTGTTAAATTAAGGGGTGTTTGACATGCGTATTGATGTGGCGGACTTAAAAAGAAGCCCCGGGGAAAGCATAAAGGTGGAACTTTCTTCTCCATTGCCGGGACTGGAATTCCACGGGGACAGGTTGAGCTTTGACGGTCCCGCCCGGGCGTTCCTGGAGATCAGTAATACCGGGAAAGCCCTTTTAGTGAAGGGGGAGGTCAAGGGTACCCTGGAAGTCCGTTGTGCCCGCTGTTTGGAGCCTTTTCGCTTGCCGGTGGAGGCCACGCTGAGCGAGGTATACTATCCTGCGGACAGTGAAGAGGTGGTTGTTGCAGATCCGGCTAAAGAAGAGTACCAGGAATGGGTCCCTTTTTCCGGCGATGTCCTGGATATTACGCCGGAAGTGCTTAAGAGTATTTTGCTGGTATTGCCCATGCGTTTCCTCTGTGATGAGGGTTGCCGCGGTCTCTGTCCCTGGTGTGGCCAGAACCTGAACATGGCACCCTGTGCCTGTTCCGGGGAAGATGTGGACCCGCGCCTGATGATACTCAAGGACATATTTAAGGACAGCAACCGGTAACCTTTGGTTAAAGGGGGTGGAGTGGTATGGGTGTTCCGAAAAGGAAAACTTCCAAGCGGCGGGCCAGAATGCGGCGGGCCCACTGGAAGATAGAGGCCCCGGTGCTGGTGCGTTGTTCCCAGTGTCGTGCCCTGATTGTGCCTCACCGGGTTTGCCCGGAATGCGGGTATTACAAGGCAAAAGAAGTGGTGAAAGTTCAGTAGTCGACCGGTTGCAAAAGTTTAATAGAAATAGATCTTCTATAATCAATTTTCAGCACAAGCGGCTCCGGTAAAGGCGGGAATGTTTGCCCTGCCTGCGCCGGAAAATTTTTTTGCCTTGGAGGAGTTGCTTTATTTTGGCATTCCCGCTATACTTATTTTAGTACCTGGTGCTAAATTTTTGGTGATAGGGCAATGTCCAGAGGTCATACGGGAAAACTGAATCGCCAGCAACTGGTCGCCCGCTATCTCACCGGCAACCCTTTCCTCACCGATGAGGATCTCGCCGCTATCCTCGGGGTCAGCGTGCAGACCATCCGGCTGGATCGTAATGAGTTACATATTCCGGAAAAACGTGAGCGTTTGGAGCAGGTGGCCCGGGGTGTTTACGGCCGGCTCCGGGCTTTAAGTGAGACCGATCTGGTGGGTGAGCTGGTGGAGCTGAACATAGGCAGATCGGGCGTTTCTATACTCACCATCACCGATGAGATGACCCTCAAACGCACCCGCGTGGCCCGGGGACATTATTTGTTTGCCCAGGCCAACTCCCTGGCGGTGGCTTTATGCGATGCCGAGGTGGCCCTAACCGGCACCACCAAGGTGAGTTTCCGCCGGCCGGTGTTTTGCGGGGAAAAGGTGGTAGCCAGGGCGTTTGTAAGGCGCAAAAAGGGCAATAAATATATGGTAAGGGTTGCCTCAAGAGTGAATAATGAGGTAGTACTGGAAGGAAAATTTCTCATCTTCGCCATAGCAGAGGAGGTCTGGCGGCAGTGAAAATTGCCGTTGATGCCATGGGCGGCGACCATGCGCCGGCAGAAATCGTGCGGGGGGCAGTGGAAGCGGCCCGGGAATACCGCCAGGAGATCATTCTGGTGGGGGACCGGGAAAAAATTCTGACCGAGCTGGGTCAGTCGCCCCCGGATCATATTGAGGTGTTCCACGCCCCGGAAATTATTACCATGGGGGAACAGCCGGCCGTAGCGGTCCGGAAAAAGAAACAGTCTTCCATTGTGCAGGCTGTCAGGCTGGTCAAGGAAGGGGAGGCAGCGGCCATGGTTTCTGCCGGCAGCACGGGAGCGGCCATGGCGGCTTCCCTTTTAGGTTTGGGACGCATCCAGGGGATTGACCGCCCGGCCATAGCCAGTATTTTACCCCGGAGTGGGGGAACCACCGTCCTTTTAGATGCGGGAGCCAACGTGGACTGCAAACCCCACCATTTACTTCAGTTTGCCATTATGGGTTCCCTGTACGCCGAAAAAATCCTTGGCGTTCCCCGGCCCCGGGTTGGCCTTTTAAATGTGGGTGAAGAAGAAACAAAGGGCAACGAACTCACCCTGGCCACCTTTCCCCTCCTGCGCCAGGCAAAAATAAACTTTATCGGCAACGTGGAGGGGCGGGATATCTTCGCCGGTACGGTAGACGTGGTAGTTTGCGATGGTTTTGTGGGGAACATTGTTTTGAAGGCCGGAGAAGGGCTGGCGGCGGCACTGCTGGGAATGATCAAGGAGGAAGTTACCAGGAGCTGGCTGGCCAAAATGGGTACGGCCATGGCCATCTCTGCTTTAAAGTGCTTTGAAAGGCGCATCGATTATGCGGAGTACGGTGGAGCACCGCTTTTAGGAGTCAACGGGGTATCCATTATCTGTCACGGCAGCTCCACTGCCCGGGCGATCAAAAACGCCATTAAAAGGGCCAGGGAAGCAGTTGAAACCGGGCTGGTAAGCGCCATCCGGAGCAGTATTGAAGACATCGCTGAGCACCAGAAAGTGGGGATAAGTTAATGTCCAAACAAATTTTGCCCGTGGGAATTTGGGGTACGGGCATATATGTGCCTGAACGGGTGCTTACCAATGCGGATTTGGAGCGTATGGTAGATACCAGTGACGAGTGGATCCGCACCCGCACGGGCATTCGGGAGAGACATATTGCTGCGGATCACGAGGCAGCTTCCGACCTGGCCGTTCGGGCCGCCCGGCAGGCCATGGAGAATGCTGGGGTTACCGGGGAAGAAATTGATTTAATTATCGTCGCTACCAACAGTCCAGACATGCTGTTCCCGGCAACGGCCTGTCTGGTGCAGCATGCCCTGGGGGCAAAAAAGGCCGGGGCTTTTGATGTTCAGGCGGGGTGCACCGGCTTTATATACGCCCTGGCCTGCGGCAGCCAGTTTATCGCCGCCCGGGCGGCCAAAATCGTTCTGGTCATTGGTGCGGAAGTTCTGAGCCGCCTGGTGAACTGGCAGGATCGCAACACATGTGTCCTCTTTGGTGACGGCGCCGGGGCAGTGGTTATGGGGCCGGTGCCTGAGGGCTACGGCATCCTGGCCACCCGTTTGGGTGCGGAAGGATCGGGGGGGCCTCTTTTATCCCTTCCCGCGGGCCTTTCCCGTTACCCGGCGTCTGAGGAAACACTGGCTAAAAAACAGCACTTCATACATATGAACGGCCGGGAAGTGTTTAAATTTGCCGTCAAGGTGATGGAAGAGGGCTGCCGGGAGGTCTTGCAGGCAGCCGGTCTGGATCCAAAAGAGCTGGATTTTTTAGTTCCCCACCAGGCCAACACCCGCATTATCGAGGCCGCCGCTAAAAGGCTGGCCCTGCCTTTAGAACGGGTATGGATCAATGTGGACCGTTACGGTAATACTTCCGCTGCTTCCATTCCCCTGGCTTTGCACGAGACCCTGGAGGCAGGACGGATCCAGGACGGCGATCACGTGGTGCTGGTGGCCTTTGGCGCAGGTCTCACCTGGGGAGCCACCCTGCTGCGCTGGTACGATTACCGTTCAAAACCTTTGAGAAGGGAGACGGATAACCATTATCCGCACGAAGCTTTGTGATTTGCTGGGAATCGAATATCCCGTCATCCAGGGTGGGATGGCCTGGGTTTCCACGGCCGAACTGGCGGCCGCAGTTAGTGAGGCAGGCGGGTTGGGGATTATTGGTTCCGGCCAGGCTCCCCCGGAATGGGTGCGGGAGCAGGTACGCCTGGCCCGGAAACTGACGTCCAAACCCTTCGGAGTAAATGTGATGTTACGCTCGCCTTACGTGGACGAAGTGATGCAGGTACTTTTGGAGGAACGGGTTGCGGTAATTACCACCGGGGCGGGTAACCCGGGAAAATACCTGCCCGGCCTGCAGGCGGCGGGCATCCGGGTAATTCCGGTTGTATCTTCGGTAGCCCTGGCCAGGCGCCTGGCCAGAAGCGGTGTGGATGCCCTTATTGCCGAGGGCATGGAGAGCGGCGGCCATGTGGGTGAGCTGTGTACTTTTCCCCTGGTCCCGCAAATTGTGGACGCGGTGGATATTCCCGTCATTGCCGCCGGCGGTATTTACGACGGCCGGGGTCTGGCCGCCGCCCTCATGCTGGGGGCGCAGGGTGTCCAGATGGGTACCCGTTTCATGTGCGCGGCGGAATGTACCATTCACCCAGCCGTAAAGGAGATGGTAATTAAGGCCAGGGACCGGGATACGGTGGTCACCGGCCGGCCCACAGGCCACCCGGTGCGGGTACTACGCAATAAATTAAGTAGACAATTTGAGGAACTAGAAAGCCGCTGCGCCCCGCCGGAAGAACTGGAGAGGCTGGGAGTAGGGAAACTGCGGGCGGCT
This sequence comes from Desulfofundulus luciae, assembly GCF_030813795.1. NCBI lineage: Bacteria > Bacillati > Bacillota > Clostridia > Eubacteriales > Peptococcaceae > Desulfofundulus > Desulfofundulus luciae. Next base: position 26,614 of record NZ_JAUSUX010000021.1, read on the forward strand.
ATGGTTGAAGGCGATGTGGAATACGGTTCAGTGATGGCCGGGCAGGTTTCAGCCATGGTGCGGGAAATTCAGCCCGCCCGGGAAATTATTCTGGACGTAGTGCAGGGCGCGGCGGCCCTGCTATCGGACGCATCCCGGTGGGTGGTGTCCGGCAAATGAAGCTGGCCTTTATCTTCCCCGGCCAGGGGTCGCAGTACGTGGGCATGGGCCGCCAGATGTACGAGTGCTTTCCAGCCGCCCGGCGCACCTTTGAAGAGGCCGACGCCTCTCTGGGCTTTACCTTAAGCCGCTTGTGTTTTGAAGGTCCCGCAGAGGAACTGCAGCATACCGTGAACGCCCAGCCGGCCATTCTCACGGTAAGTGTGGCCTGTCTACGGGTGCTCCAGGAAAAGGGAGTGGTACCGGACGTGGCTGCTGGCCACAGCCTGGGGGAATACAGCGCCCTGGTGGCGGCGGGGGCCATAACCTTTGCCGATGCGGTAAAAATTGTGCGCAAGCGGGGCCAGTTCATGCAGGAGGCGGTACCCCTGGGAGCCGGGGGGATGATGGCCGTTCTCGGACTGGATGTTCCCACGGTTCAGGAGATCTGCCGCCGGGCATCCGATGCCGGGCTGGTGGAAGCTGTTAACCTCAACTGTCCCGGTCAGGTGGTCATTGCCGGGGAAACGCAGGCTCTGGAACGGGCCTGTGGGCTGGCCAAAGAAGCGGGAGCCAGGCGGTGCGTTCCCCTGGCCGTAAGCGCCCCTTTCCACTCCAGCCTGATGCTCCCGGCCGGGGAGAAGCTGGCCCGGGAACTGGAACAGGTGGCCATGGCCGATCCCCGGTTTCCCGTGGTGGCCAATGTTACCGCTGACTACGTGACCTCCAAAGAGGAGGTAAAAAGGCTCCTGGTACAGCAAGTTTACAGCCCCGTGCGCTGGGAGGAAAGCATGCGGCGGCTCATTGCCGGCGGCGTCCAGGCCTTTATCGAGGTGGGTCCCGGGACGGTATTATGCGGCCTTTTGCGCAAAATTAACCGTCAGGTAAACTGCTGGTCGGTCCAGGACCCGGAGTCCCTGGAAAAAGTCCTTGCATGCCTTAAGGAGGTTAGCTAAAATGTTACTTGACGGTAAAAAGGCCATTGTTACTGGCGCTTCCCGGGGCATCGGCCGGGCCATTGCCCTGGCTTTAGCCCGGGCCGGGGCGGACGTGGTGGTGAATTTTAACGGTCAGGCCGCTGCCGCCGAGGAAGTAGTTGCCCGCATTCGTGAGATGGGCCGGCAGGCGGTAACCTGCCAGGCGGATGTTTCCGTGCCTTCCGAGGCGGTAAAACTGGTTAATGTGGCCGCCGAGCAACTGGGTGCACTGCATATCCTGGTGAATAACGCGGGGATCACCAGGGATAACCTGGTGATGCGCCTGGCGGATGAAGATTGGGACCGGGTGCTGGAGGTAAATTTGAAGGGTGCTTTCAACACCATCAAGGCAGCTTCCCGGTTGATGATGAAAGCCCGTTGGGGTCGCATCATCAACATCAGTTCGGTGGTCGGCATCACGGGCAACGCCGGCCAAGCCAATTACGCCGCCAGCAAGGCCGGGCTCATTGGTCTGACCAAAGCGGTGGCTAAAGAACTGGGCTCCCGGAACATCACTGTTAACGCGGTGGCACCGGGGTTTATCCTTACGGATATGACCGGCTCCCTTTCCGGGGCCGTCAGGGAAAAGATGTTAAGCCGGGTGGCCCTGGGCCGTTTCGGGCAGCCTGAAGAGGTAGCCGCGGCAGTGGTTTTCCTGGCCAGCGATGCTGCGGGGTATATTACCGGGCAAACCATTGTCGTTGATGGCGGTCTAACTATATAGGCTGGTTACATAAAGTTAGTGTGAATAGCAGTGGAAGGGGGTGAAACATTTGTCCGTTTTTGAGAAGGTTAAAGCCATCATTGTGGAACAGTTGGGGGTAGATGAATCCGAAGTGACCATGGAAGCCTCCTTCATTGAGGATTTGGGGGCTGACTCCCTGGACATTGTGGAACTGGTGATGGCCCTGGAAGAGGAATTTGACCTGACTATTCCCGATGAGGATGCGGAAAAGATCCGCACTGTGGGTGAGGCCGTCAGATATATTCAGGAGCATTTATAAGTAAAATCCCAGGTCCCGCGATCACCACGCGGGACTTTTTGAAATAAGCTTTCATGAATCGCTTAAGGAGGTAAGGTTTTGTCCAATAGAGTTGTGATAACCGGTGCGGGCATAATATCTCCGGTGGGTACCGGTGTCGAAACCTTTTGGGCCAATATTACGGCGGGGAAAAGCGGCGTTGGGCCCATTACCCGCTTTGATGCCAGTGCCTACGATACCCGCTTCGCCGCCGAGGTACGGGATTTTGACCCCACCCGGTACATAGACAAAAAAGAAGCCCGGCGCATGGATCGCTTTACCCAGTTTGCCCTGGCCGCCACAAATATGGCCCTGGAGGACGCCGGTCTTGACCTGGAACAGGTGAACCGGGACCGGGTTGGCGTTATTTTGGGTTCGGGCATTGGCGGTATTGAGACACTGGAAGAGCAGCACCAGGTCCTTCTTAAACGCGGCCCGGGACGGGTGAGCCCCTTTTTCATCCCCATGATGATTGCCAACATGGGGGCAGGCCAGATTGCCATTACCCACCGGCTGCGGGGGTGTAATTTAACTGTCACCAGCGCCTGTGCCTCCAGCAGTCATGCCGTGGGTGACGCCTTTCGCCTGCTCCAGTGGGGACATGCGGATATAGTGATCACCGGCGGCAGCGAGGCGCCTCTTACCCCCCTGGCGGTGGCGGGTTTTTCGGCCATGAAGGCCCTTTCCACTCGCAATGACGAGCCGGAGAAAGCCAGCCGGCCCTTTGACGCCGGGCGGGACGGTTTTGTCATTGGTGAAGGGGCGGCTATCCTGATCCTGGAGACCCTGGAGCACGCCCAACGACGAAAGGCCCGCATTTACGCCGAAGTGGTGGGTTACGGTACCAGTTGCGACGCCTACCACATTACGGCGCCCGACCCTGAGGGCAGCGGGGCGTCTTTATCCATGGAATTGGCCCTCAAGGATGCTGGCCTGCCGCCGGAAAAGGTGGATTATATCAACGCCCACGGTACCTCCACCCCTCTGGGCGACCGGCTGGAGACAGTGGCCATTAAACGTGTCTTTGGTGACCACGCTTACCGGCTGGCTGTCAGTTCCACCAAGTCCATGACCGGTCACCTCCTGGGAGCGGCGGGTGGCCTGGAGGCGGTCGTCTGCGTGTTGGCCATTTACCACGGGGTAATCCCCCCGACCATCAATTACGAGGAACCGGATCCGGAATGCGACCTGGACTACGTACCCAACCAGGCCCGCAAGGCGCCCGTGGAGGTGGCCTTAAGCAACTCCTTTGGTTTCGGGGGACATAACGCCACCCTTGTATTCCGCAAATTTCAAGGTTAAAATGGGTGATGAAATGACGGAAGTTGAAGAGAAGATCAGCGCCTTGAAAGAAAAGCTGGGATTCCGCTGGCAAAATGAGGATTTGTTACGCCTGGCTTTGACCCACAGTTCCTATGCCTACGAAAAAAATTTCCGGAGCCAGGAAAACAACCAGCGATTGGAGTTCCTCGGCGATGCGGTGCTGGAACTGGTGGTCAGCGATTATCTCTACCGCACCTATCCTGGGCACAGTGAAGGGGAATTGACCAGATTGCGGGCGGCAGTAGTGTGCGAGCCTTCCCTGGCCCGGACGGCCCGGGAACTGGAGCTGGGTCCGTGCCTTTATATGGGCCGGGGGGAGGAACGGTCGGGGGGACGGGAACGCCCCTCCATCCTGGCTGACGCCTTTGAGGCCCTTTTAGGGGCCGTCTACCTCGACCAGGGGCTGTCGATGGCCCAAAAGGTTGCTCTTAAATACCTTAAGCCGGTCATTAGAGATGTGTTGGAAGGTCGCGTGGAGCGGGACTACAAAACTGAATTGCAGGAAATCCTGCAAGAGGAAGGTAAAGCGGGCATCAGTTACGCCATTTTACGTGAGGAAGGTCCCGATCATCATAAAATCTTTACTGCAGCGGTATATTTTGGAGGTAAGGAGATGGGCCGGGGGCAGGGGCGTTCGAAAAAAGAAGCGGAGCAACAGGCCGCGTGCCGGGCACTGGCCAGGCTGGGATATCTCCCCGGGACGGAGCATCAGGAGGTTTTTTAGGGATGGGATTTTTTAACCGCCTGAAAGAGAGTTTAACCAAAACCCGCCAGGGCCTGGTGGAAAAAATCGAAAATCTCATTACCGGACGCCGGGCCATTGATGAAAGCCTCTTTGACGAACTGGAGGAAGCGCTAATCGGAGCCGACGTGGGGGTGGAAACGGCCCTGGAGTTGATGGATACCCTGCGCCGGCAGGTTAAAGAACGGAAGGTACAAGATCCTGAGCAGCTAAAGCCCCTTCTGCAGGAACTCATCCAGGGTATCTTGAGTACGGGCGAGAGTTCCCTTAACCGGGGTGGTCCCCCCACGGTAATCCTGGTGGTGGGGGTTAACGGGGTAGGCAAGACCACCACCATCGGTAAGCTGGCCCACTACTTTAAAACCCGGGGGGAGCGGGTACTTCTAGGGGCGGCGGATACCTTCCGGGCGGCGGCCATCGACCAGCTGGAGATCTGGGGGCAGCGGGTAGGAGTTGATGTGATCAAGCATAAAGAAGGTTCCGACCCGGCAGCAGTAGCCTATGATGCCCTGCAGGCGGCCCGGGCACGGAAGATGGACATGCTCATTATCGATACCGCCGGCCGGTTGCATACAAAAAGCAACCTCATGGACGAACTGAAAAAAATCCGCCGGGTGCTGGGCCGGGAGCTGCCCGGGGCGCCCCACGAGGTGTTGCTGGTGCTGGATGCCACTACCGGGCAAAATGCCATTTCCCAGGCCCGCCTTTTTGGCGAGGCCACCGGTGTGACGGGCATTGTTCTGACCAAGCTGGATGGTACGGCTAAGGGTGGGGTGATTATCGGCATCCGCCGGATCCTGAACATACCCGTTAAGTTCATTGGTATCGGTGAAGGAGTGGAGGACCTGCGTCCCTTTAACCCGCAAGAGTTTGTAGCCGCCTTGTTTGAGAAATAAGTCAACGCGAACCGGGCAAGAGGCCTGGTTTTCTTTTTACATCCCGGGGCGGATTTTTTGCTTTACTTGCTGCAAGAAGTTGAGCAATCCCGTGACGTATAGTAATATGTCAATGTTGGTATTGTAAATGAGCTGTTTTATCCCGGGGGTGGTGACCAGTTTTACCAGGTTGTCGAAATCGGTGTTGTTCATATTGTTGAGTAGCCGGCGTAAAGTTGCCAGGCGGGTGATCTTCCGGCGCAAATCGCGGGTCAGGTTGGTGTAGGATTCCCCCCGGGCCAGGGCCCGGCCGGCATAAACCCCGCTCCTGATGGAGGACATGACGCCGAATCCTAAAAAAGGCTCCATAAAGCCCCCGGCATTCCCGATCATTAATACATTGCCCACCTGCGGCGGGTAGCAGTAGCCGCTGATATGTTGTAGAGAAAAATTTTCCAATACCTGGTAATCAAGCTCTTCCATTTCCCAGAAGAGACGCCATTTCTCTTCAATCTCATCGGCATTGCTATTGCTGACTATTAAAACCAGGGAGGCACGGTGAGCATTAAAAGGTGTGAGGTAGGCGTAGGTATGGCGTGAGTATTTAGTATTGACCCACATGATCAGGGTATTGGGGTCGAAGTTCCCCAGTACCACCGCTCCCCGCACCCAGGTTTCCAAGAAGTCCTGCCAGCAGCCAAGCGTGCGCGCGACCGTTGGTGTGCCGTCGGCCACCACCACGTAATCGTAATGGCGCGCCAGCACCTGCCAGTCGGCGTAACGGTTAAAATATACCGGCGTTTTTAAAAGGGAGTAGAGCTGGCTTTCCGCGGAATTTTCGTCCTGCCCCCGCTGGAGGAAATAACCCAGGTGCCCGGTGACAGTGCGGGTGACGTTGGGCATATGCATGATTACTCTTTTCCAGGGGGCCAGGGGCTTGATGGGCAAATGCAGCTCGTTTTGCAGGTAATCCATCTGGTCTTTGATGGGCCGGGACATAAGTTGTAAAAGCCCGCCTACATGGTTAAAAGTTTCCCCCGCACGGGAGCGTTGCTCAAAAATAGCCGGGGCGATGCCGTGGCGCTCCAGTTCCAGGGCGCAGGCCAGGCCGGAAATACCGGCGCCGATAATGGCAATCCGGGGCGTGTGGCGACTCATGCTTGTCCCTCCCATGCGCAAACAAACCTTTACATTAGTATACCCTTGAGGTTTTCATCCAAGCCCCAACCATGCATATCTACCCCCGTATCCATACACAATATCATGGAAGCAAAAGGGGGGCCAGCCAGTGAATCAGGGTGGAAGCAGCAACCTCATTGAAAAGGGACGGATTTCCTCCCGCCAGTTAGCCATGTTGCTTTTTACCCTGGTCATATCGACCATCGATGTTTACCTGCCGGCAGTGGTGGCCGGTGTAGCCGGAAGGGATGCCTGGATTGCAGTAATCCTGGCGGTTTTCTATGCCCTGATCATCTGGGCGGTGGCCATAGCCCTGGCCGCCCGTTTTCCCCGCCAGACGGTTATCCATTACAGTAGGGAAATTTTAGGACCCTTTCTTGGGAGCCTTATTGGATTATTGCTGGTTATTTTTTTCTTTTTTGTGGGGGCCAGCGTCACCCGTATTTTGGCAGATATAATGGCCACGGCCTTTATGCCGGGCACACCTCTGGTGGTTTTTACCACGAGCGCTGTGCTGGTGGCCTCTTATGCAGCCTTCGGCGGGCTTGAGGTTATAGCCCGGGTAAACGAAATTTTGCTCCCCCTGGGACTTGCCGCACTTATTTTTGTTGGTTTCGGTTCTTTGCCTCAGGTAGATTTTGGCAACTTCTTGCCCGTGATGGAACACGGTCTGGGGCCGGTGAACTGGGGAGGTGTTGTCCTGGTCAGTATCTTAGGCGAATTTGTGATTGTACTGATGCTCTATCCATATTTAAGTGACCAGACCCGGGCCGGGGTAAATGGTCTGTGGGCGCTCCTGGGGCTGGGGGCAGCCATGCAAATTGGCGTGCTGGCCATCGGTTTTTTTACCGCAGAGGTTACCGCCGCCATGAACTTTCCGGCCCTGGAAATGGTGCGGGCCATCAGGTTGGGACCCTTAATGACCCATCTGGATGTGGTGATCGTGGCCGTTTGGGTGGGAGGCATTTTTATAAAACTAGCCCTGCTTTACTATGTGGTGACTTTGGGACTGGCCCAGTGGCTGGGCCTGAACAGTTACCAATTCCTGTTGGCGCCAGTAGGGATCTGGATGGTTGTCTACTCACTGTTCGCCTATCATTCCTTAGCCGATTTTCTGGTCCTGGAAAAGAAGGTATTTCCCGGAGACGCTTTGTTTCATACATTTCTAATTCCCTTGTTTCTTTTAGTGGTGGCGTGGGTGCGCGGAGGGGGTGCGAAAGGTTAATTTATTAAACCCGGATAAGATGGTATAAATTTTAGGGATTATATCCAACCCGGAGTGGTAAATAAGATGCTTTATGCCGGGCATCCCCAGAATGCCTACCAGGCGGTCCAGACCGTGGTTGTCCAGTTTGTCAAGCTTTGAGCGCAACTCGTTCAGTTCGTTAATGCGCCGGGTCAAGGGCTTCACCAGCCTTTCATAATCATCATTGCCGGCAATGGCCCGGGCGGCCAGCACTCCACTGATCATCCCAGGAAAAAGGCCCAGGCCGAGGAGGTTGCTGACAAAGCCCCCGCTATTACCAACCAGAAGGATGTTGCCCACCTGGTGACGGGTGATCCGGCCGCAGTGAAATTGTTGCTCATAAGTCTCTATGGTGTGATAATGCAGTTTCTCCGCTTCCAGAAAAAGTTCCCAGTAATCATCCATTTCTTCGGGTTTAATCCCCCCTACACAGAGGTGGATACTGGCTCGACCCCGGTCGAAGGGAGCCAGATAACCATAGCTGTGACCCGCGTAACGGGTGTCCCAGAACATATGAAAGGTATGGGGATCAAATTGCCCCAGTACCAGGGCTCCTTTGATAACTACATTGGAATATTCCTGCCACAGGCCCAGTTGGCGGGCGGGTTTGCTGTCTCCCGTGGCCACCACCACCCAATCGAATTCCCTGGCCAGGTCCTGCGGATCGGCAATGGTCTCAAAAACTACCGGCGAGCTGAGCCCGGCTGCCATCTGGTTTTCAATGGAAAGGGGGGAACGCCCCCGGGAAAGCAGATATCCCAGGCGCGGTGACCGTATGACCGCCTGGTGGCCGGGGCTGTGCATGACAATAGAGCGCAGGGGAGCCAGGGGGTGCAAATAAAAACCGCATTTACGGGCCAGATGATCCAGCTGGTCTTTTACGGGAAGCCACGCCAGGTGTAAAAGCATATCCACCCGCTCCACCGGGTGGCCTACGCGGTGATAACGCTCAAAGATAACCGGTTTAATACCCAGACGTTGTAGTTCCAGGGCGCAGGCCAGACCGCTGGGGCCTGCTCCGATGATGGCCACACGCAAAATTTATCCTCTCCCGGGCATAAGTTATAAAAGACTGCTCGGGCTCGTAAAGGAGGAGTCCGGCGATACAGTGGTGTTTTGGGACTTCACAAAAAAGCCTGCTTCTTTTTTCGGCTGTGCTCATAGTGTTGGTTGCGGCAGGGGATATTATGAGTTGATGTTTTGAGCTGTTTTTTGAGCTAGTATAATGAAACCCTGCTTAAAAAGGCGGGTTAAGACACGTTTGCGGTAGGGATAAAAGTTAATCCCGAGGAGGCAGTCAATGGTGCCCTGGGTAATTTCCTTTACGATTAGCTGGCTGGTTTTTTTTGCCCTGGCGGACCGCCGGAGATACGTGCCCCTGCTGGTGGGGGGGCTGGCGGCTGTGGTTGTGCAGCTTTTAACAGATAATATAGGACATTACCTGAATCTTTACCGTGTGTCCGATCCCGTGCTTTCTATCTTTTATTCTTCAGCGTTTTTTACCTTTGGACCTGTGTTTACCATGGGTGCCCTTTTCGGCCAGTACCTTCCTTCCCTGCGCTGGCTCCAGGGGCTCCATATTATGGCCTTTACCGGCCTGTTCCTGTTGGAAGAGCATATGTTTATGCTGGCGGGCGTTCTGGTATACACCCACTGGGATCATTTTGCCAGTCTACTTGTGAATACGCTGGTCTTCGCTGGCCTGGCCTGGCTTGTGGAAAGCCTGCGGGTGGGCTGGGGTAGCCCGGGTTAATCCTTTGTTCCAGCCGGGTTCCTCTCTCTGGATCGGGGCTGCAATACCGGGGATTCGGTAGGTATCAAATTTACACGGGTTCCCCAGCAATTAAGTCGGCTTTTTTAGAAATTGGGTTTGCCACCTGATGGGGGGTATGGGGTGAATCTCTTTACTTTTACCGTTTTTTCTGTTGGGGTGGCCCTGGCCGTGGTCCTGTGGCTGCTGGTAATCAGAAGGCTGGAATCGTGAAATGTTAGGGTGGGAATGTGGCTTTGGCCTGGTTGATGTGGTTTGTCTTTTCACTGGGATTATCTATATTAGCGGTGGGAAAGAAAGGCTGGCTTCAGTTCTGGCCTGTGGGTCTGGTTGCCCTGGCAGTTGCCTATATCCTGGATAGCACCCTTATCGATTTAGGGGCTTTTTCCTATCACTACGGCGTGCCGGCTTTGGGGGGGCTACCCTTGCTGTACCTCTTATCCGTTTTTCCCAACGGTATTATTTTGTCCCGGTTTTACCCGTCCCGGCGCCGCTTGCGCCTGCCGTACGTGCTGGTGGTGGCGGCATTGTTCTTATTTGTGGAGCGGTTGATGTTCATTACGGGTAATTTCCGGTACCTGCATTGGACGCTGGAGTATAGCCTGATGTTGAATGTAACTGGAATGATCCTGGTTCTGTGGCTGGGGGAGTGGCTGGGGGTGATTAAACCGGGAGAGTAAATGTGAGGGAGTTTCCGCGTGAGTCGGAGTGTAATTACAGGCGGAAGCGGGGGCGCGTTTCCAGCCCGGGCAGCATTTTAGCGGGAGCGAAGGGGTTGGCTTCCATGGCTGTTATTTCAGTGCGCAGCACAAGTACATGTTGTGTTTCTTCGTCCCTCAAACGCATGAAAAGCTCCCGGGCAACCGGGTTAACCATCAGCAGCATTTGTTCATTGTAAAAGGTCTGGCTCCACATCTTGTCTATCAGTACATCGTACAGTAAATCCAGTTTATTCATGTTTTTTCCACCTCAACGAATGTTCAATTCCTTCATTTCCTTTTTAAGCATGGCAACACGCCGGCGGCTTGCCACGGCAAAGTGGCCAAAGAGTTCCTTTAACTTTTTATCCCGGGCGTTGCGGGCTAAAAACGCGTATTTTGACTGGCGCTTTTGTTCCATATCCATGGCCAGTTTAATGGCATTATTGAGAATTTCCTTTTCGGTAAGCAAAGACAAGTCAACCACCTCATTATTTAGTCTTTTCTTTCAAGGCTCCGGTTATGCGCTCCAACATTCATTAAGACCTTCATCAAATCTTTGACCAGTTCATTGGTCACGGTATAACAAATTTCCGTTCCTTTGCGCCGGCCCCTGATGATTCCGCGGGATTTCAAAATGCCTAAATGTTGGGAAACGGTGGATTGTGGCAAATCGAGGCATTCACGCATTCTGGTTACGTTGCATTCGTTGTTGATCAGCCCGTCTACAATGCACAGGCGAATGGGGTGGGCCAGGGCCTTCAGGAGTTCGGCCTTTTCCTCGTATTGCTGGACTTTGTTCATAGCATCACCTGCTATCGTTTTATCCATATATTACGATTATTTTAAAGTAGCCCTTCTTGCCCTGTCAATGATTTGTTGGTGGTTCAATATTTTTAAAAGCTGAAAGGAAAGTGGGGAGGAAAGGCGAATAGTAGGAAAGGTTAAAAAGAAGGCTAATTAAAAACCCGATGGATGGCATGGCTGTTCCGGCGGGAAATAGTGCTACGGAGGGCTTTCATTATGACTGTACGCATAGCCATCATTGGCGGGACGGGAGTGTACGATCCCAATATTTTAAGCGATGTTAGCCAAAAACGCCTGGAAACTCCCTTTGGTCCGGCCTGGGTAAAAATCGGTACCTACCGGGGCAGGGAGGTGGCCTTTATGGCCCGGCACGGGGAAGACCACTCGGTGCCCCCACACCTTGTTAACTACCGGGCCAACATTTGGGGTCTCAGGCAACTGGGGGTGAAAAACGTCTTTGCCACGGCTGCTGTGGGTTCTTTGAATCCGGAAATGAAGCCCAAACAGTTTGTTTTCGTGGATCAATTTCTGGATTTCACCAGGTCCCGGGTTCAGACTTTTGTGGAGAAAGGGGTGGTCCACCTGGACATGACTGACCCCTATTGTCCGGAATTGCGGTCGACTTTAGCCCGGGCTGCACAGGAACTGGACCTTGAGTATCATTTCAAAGGTACTTATGTTTGTACTGAAGGGCCGCGCTTCGAAACCCCGGCGGAGATCCGCATGTTCCGTCAACTGGGGGGAGATCTGGTGGGCATGACCAGCGTGCCCGAGGTGGTCCTGGCCCGGGAGGCGGGTATTTGTTACGCCACCATTGCTATGGTGACCAATTTTGCTGCAGGTATTTCGCCCACCCGCCTCTCCCACCAGGAAGTGGTGGATGTGATGGCCGAAAATGCAGGCAACCTGCGCCGGCTGGTTATGCGGGCCATTGAGCTTTTGGACCCGGATCGCACCTGCCTGTGTCACGATTCACCGCTGGATCCCTCGGCCGTGAAATAAAGGAAGGGGTGGGCACCTTGGACACTATGCGCTGGGAGAACGGGACGCTGGTGCTCCTGGATCAAACTAAATTGCCCGGTATGGTGGAATATATCCACTGCCGGGATCACGAAACTGTAGCTGAGGCCATTCGTAGCTTGCGGGTGCGGGGGGCGCCGGCCATCGGCGCGGCGGCGGCCTACGGCCTGGTACTGGGGGTGCTGGCGGCGGGAGCTAAAAACCGCGAGCAACTGCTTGCCCGGGCCCGGGAGGTGGCAGGTGTTCTTGCCTCCACCCGGCCCACGGCCGTCAACCTTGCCTGGGCCTTAAACCGCCTGCTGGCCCGGCTGGAGGCTTCCACGGCCACAGAACCGGAAGAATTAACGGGGCTTTTACTTAGCGAGGCCCACACCATTTACCGGGAGGATCTGGAGGGCAATAAGCGCATCGGGCAATTTGGCCAGGAGCTGGTTCCCCACGGGGCAAGGATTCTAACCCATTGCAATGCCGGCGCGCTGGCCACGGCCGGCTACGGCACTGCCCTGGGGGTAATCCGGGCCGCCCACGAAGCGGGAAAACAGGTGAGCGTTTATGCCGATGAGACCCGGCCCCTGTTGCAGGGAGCACGCCTTACCACCTGGGAGTTGATCCAGGATAATATACCGGTTACCCTGATCACCGATAATATGGCCGCTTATCTTATGGCCCGGGGCATGGTGGACCTGGTGGTGGTGGGGGCGGACCGCATTGCGGCCAACGGGGACGTGGCCAACAAAATCGGTACCTACGGCCTGGCCGTACTGGCTAAAGAACACGGCCTGCCCTTTTATGTGGCTGCCCCCCTGTCCACCATAGACCTTTCCCTGGCCAGCGGTAAGGATATTCCCATTGAGGAGCGGGAGCCGGAAGAAGTAACCCACCTGGCCGGTGTACCGGTGGCTCCCGCCGGTGTTAAGGTGTGGAACCCCGCCTTTGACGTTACCCCGGCCCGGCTGGTGACGGCCATTATTACCGACCGGGGGGTGGCCCGGCCGCCATACGGGGAAAGCCTGGCCGGGCTGGTGCGGGGTAATGGTGTAGTGTGACCGTAGAACATAAAAATTGAAGGAGAGCAGCAGAAGATGCAGGACTATCTTGTACGGGACATCAACCTGGCGCCCGGGGGCAGGCTGAAAATAGACTGGGTGCGGGTTCACATGCCGGTTCTGAATGCCATCCGGGATGAATTCGAAAGGGAAAAGCCCTTTGCCGGAGTGCGGGTGGCCATGAGCATTCACCTGGAAGCCAAAACGGCTTACCTGGCCGAGGTACTCAAAGCCGGCGGGGCACAGGTGGCCATTTCCGGGTCCAATCCCCTCTCTACGCAGGACGACGTGGCCGCGGCTTTGGCAGCGGCAGGTATCCACGTCTATGCCTGGCATGACGCCACCACCCAGGAATATATAGATCACCTGATTAAGGTGCTGGAAATTCGCCCCCATGTGGTGATCGATGACGGCGGTGACCTGGTTCACCTGCTGCATACCCGTTGCCGGGAACTGGCCTCGGAGGTAGCCGGGGGATGCGAGGAAACCACCACCGGGGTATCCCGCCTGAAAGCCATGGAGCGGGAAGGAAAACTCCTTTTCCCCATGATTGCCGTCAACGATGCCCGGTGTAAGTTCCTTTTTGATAACCGCTACGGGACCGGGGAATCGGTATGGGCCGGTATCATGCGCACCACCAATTTGCTGGTGGCGGGCAAGACCGTGGTGGTGCTGGGTTACGGCTGGTGCGGCAGGGGGGTGGCCATGCGTGCCGCCGGGTTGGGCGCCAGAGTAGTGGTCTGTGAGGTGGACCCGGTCAGGGCCCTGGAGGCATATATGGACGGCTACCTGGTGATGAAAAGCGAGCAGGCTGCCGGGGTGGGGGATATCTTCATCACCGTTACCGGCTGCCGCGATGTTTTAAAGGGTGAGCACTTCCGGCGCATGAAGGACGGGGCCATTCTCGCCAATGCCGGCCACTTTGACGTGGAGATCAACAAGCCCGAGCTGGCCGCAGCGGCCATTTCCCGCCGGGTGGTGCGGCAGAACATCGAAGAATTCACCCTGCCCGACGGGCGACGCATTTACCTCCTGGGGGAGGGTCGCCTGGTGAATCTGGCCGCCGGGGACGGTCATCCGGCAGAGATCATGGACATGTCCTTTGCCCTGCAGGCCCTGTCCGCCCGCTATATCTGGCAAAATAAAGACCGCCTGGCGCCCCGTCTATACCTGGTACCGGCTGAGTTGGACCGGCAGGTGGCGGAACTGAAACTTTCTTCCCTGGGCATTGAAATTGATCGGTTGACACCGGACCAGGAGGCCTATATCCAGAGCTGGCAAGTTGAATGAACTCAAGGACCGTCCAGTTGGGGGAGGAATTGGTTTTTCATGACGGTGGCAGCGGAAAAGTACAAAGAACAGGTATATAAAATGGGCCTGCGCATGGCCACCAGCGGGCTGGTGACGGGTACCTGGGGCAATCTTTCCGCCCGGGTTCCCAGGGAAGATCTGGTGGTGATCACGCCCAGCGGCTTGCCCTATACCACCCTGCAGGTCCGGGATATGGTGGTTATGGATATGAACGGCCGGGTGGTGGAGGGAGAACGTCGTCCCTCCACGGAATTCCAGTTACATCTGGCCATTTACCGCGCCCGTCCCGACGTCTATGCCGTGATGCATACCCACAGTGTTTTTGCCAGCGCCCTGGCCGTGGCCCGCAAGCCTATCCCTCCTATTTTGGAGGACCTGGCCCAGACGGTGGGCGATGGTGTGCCCGTGGCCAGCTATGCCCGGGCTGGTACGGAGGAACTGGCCCGGGCGGCAGTGGAGGCTCTGGGAAACCGGGGGGCGGTGCTCCTGGCCAACCACGGCGTTGTCGGAGTCGGGCGCAACCTGGAAGAAGCATTTATGGTCTGCCAGATAGTAGAGAAATCGGCCAAGGTTTATGTCTGGGCCGACCTGGTGGGAAAGCCCGCCATCTTACCGCCAGACGAGGTGCAGGCATTGAGGGATTCTTACCTGAACAGTTACAGCCAGGCCGCCGTGCGGAATTACGCCGTGAACGACCGGTAAAGTATGGCCGGCCTGCCGGGACGGTATCAAGTTCTGCCCGCGAAAGTTTGGAAAAGTTTTTGGGGTTTGGAGGAGTTAATAATGGGTATGTTGATCCGCGGAGCCGCCGTGCTGACCATGGAAAAACCTGAGTCTCTGCTGCCGAACGGGGAAATAATTGTTGAGGGGCAGTATATAACCCATTTAGGTCCGGCCGGGAGCGTTTCCCCGGAGCGCACCTTTGACCGGGTAATCGACGCCCGGGGTATGCTGGCCATGCCGGGCTTCGTGAACTGCCATACCCACGCGGCCATGACTTTATTTCGCGGTTATGCCGACGACCTGCCCTTAATGCAGTGGCTGCAGGAGAAAATCTGGCCTGTGGAAGAACGGCTCGAGCCCGAAGATGTTTACTGGGGTACCATGCTGTGCTGCCTGGAAATGATGCGGTCCGGGACCACTACCTTTGCCGATATGTACTTCCATATGGACGAGGCAGCCCGGGCTGTGGAAAAGGCGGGCTTACGGGCCAGCCTGTCCCGGGGGATGATTGGGCTTTCCCTTGGGGCGGGGGAGGCCCTGGACTACAGCCGCCGTTTTATCCGTGACTGGCATGGCCGGGCCGCCGGGCGCATTACCACCATGCTGGGACCCCATGCACCCTATACCTGCCCGCCCGATTTTTTGAACCGGGTTATGGAAGTTGCTGCCGATTTGAAGGTGGGAATCCACATCCACATTGCGGAAACCCGGGCTGAGATCGAGGAAATACGTCAGAAATACGGCAAAACACCTGTTGTGCTCATGGATGAGGTGGGCCTGTTTGAGTTTCCCGTGCTGGCTGCCCATTGCGTCCATCTCGATGAAAACGACATCCGCATTCTGGCCGAAAAGAAGGTAGGTGTAGCCCATAACCCTGAAAGCAATATGAAACTGGCCAGCGGTATTGCCCCGGTGACCCGTTTGCTGGCTGCCGGAGCGCTGGTGGGCCTGGGCACCGACGGGGCGGCCAGCAACAATAACCTGGATATGATGGAAGAGATGCGTTCTGCGGCGCTGCTTCAGAAGGTGGCCACCATGGATCCCACGGCCCTGGCTGCCTTTGATGCCCTGTCCATGGCCACAGTAAACGGTGCCCGGGTGCTGGGATTTCATGATGTGGGCCTGCTTAAACCCGGTTATAAAGCGGATATTATTTTAATTAATCTTGACCAACCCCATTTCTACCCGAGGCATGACCTGGTGGCCCACCTGGTTTACGCAGCCCGGTCGGCGGATGTGGAAACGGTCATCATAGACGGCCGGGTGGTTATGGAGAAAAGACAGGTGCTGACCATGGACGAGGAAGAGATTTACCACGAGGTGCAGAAACGGTCGGAGAGATTGGTAGGCGGTGTTAAGAGGTGACTTTATGGCAGTAGTGAAGCTAACCCGGGGCCGGCATCACCGGGTCTTAAACGGACATCCCTGGGTTTACCGCACCGAGGTGGAAGATATTCACGGTCATTTTAACCCCGGCGATGTGGTGGAAGTGGTGGAACACCGGGGGCGGTTTGTGGGACGGGGTTACATTAACCCCTCCTCCCAGATCCTGGTACGCCTCTTTACCCGGGAGCAGGGGGAAAAGATTGACCGGAAGTTTTTTCGCCGGCGTTTAGTGGCGGCCCTGGAATACCGCCGCCGGGTGGTGCGGCATACTAATGCCTGTCGCCTGGTTTTTGCCGAGGCCGATTTTCTGCCCGCGCTGATCGTGGACCGGTTTGGCGATTACCTGTCCGTTCAGACCCTGGCCCTGGGAATAGACGTGCACAAAAATACAATTGTCGAGCTTCTGGATGAGCTATTGAATCCCGCCGGTATTTACGAAAGAAACGACGTGCCGGTACGGGAACTGGAGGGGCTGCCCCTGGTGACGGGCTTTCTTAAAGGCCCCTTTAATCCGGTAGTGGAGATAGAAGAAAATGGGTTGCGCTTTCTGGTGGACCTGGCCGGAGGGCAGAAAACAGGGTATTTTTTAGATCAACGGGAAAACCGGCTGGCCCTGGAGGGGCTGGCCGGGGGAGCCCGGGTGCTGGATTGTTTTTGCCACACCGGCACTTTTTCCGTCTATGCCGCCCGTTTCGGGGCCAGAGAGGTGCTGGGTATTGATGTGGCGGGCGACGCCCTGGAGATGGCCCGGGAAAACGCGGCCCGGAACGGGTTCGGGCAGGTTTGCACCTTCCGGGAGGGTAACGCTTTTGATGAACTGCGGGCCATGGACCGGGCCGGGGAAAGGTTTGACTTAATTATTCTCGATCCGCCGGCCTTTACCAAATCCAAAGAGGCGCTGGAAGGGGCCATCCGGGGCTACAAGGAGATCAACTTGCGGGCCATGAAGCTGTTACCTTCAGGTGGTTTTCTGGTTACCTGCTCCTGTTCTTACCATATGACCGAGGATCTCTTCCTGGAAGTATTGCTGGATGCTGCCCGGGATGCAGGGCGGCAGTTGCGCCTGGTGGAAATGCGCCGCCAGGCCAAAGACCACCCCATGCTTCTCGCTTCGCCGGAAACGTATTACCTGAAATGTTTCGTGCTTCAGGTCTTCTGAAGCCTGAAAAATTGCGGTTGCGCGGGGGATGTCAGCAAACAAACGGCAATGGGAAGCTGTTTTCTTCCATTGTCCGGGCGCTCCGGAGCTTGAGGAAGCGCACTTTGCGGTCAGTTAAAGGCGCAGGAAGCCGCCCTGCCCCTGAACCAGCGGGCAAACTCCCCTGAGCTGGCGAAGCCTCCGGGAAAAGCTGAACGACGCCCGCGTCCGGGTGACCGGCATTTTTTGGAAGGGAGTGGCTATGATAAAAACGTTGTGTTATTATAGTCGTGGGGTGATTCTTATGGGCAAGATAGAAGAGCTTCTTCAGGAAATAAACCAGCTTTCGATTGAGGAAGCAAAAATTCTTTACAAGGAATTACTTCGGCGGATAGCGACGCCACTCCGGGACCCGGAAGAAATTTTCGACGACTGGAATGACCCGGAGGTGGATAAAGCCTATGCCAAATCCTGGTGAGGTAGTGGTTACTAATTTCGCTTATTCTAACCTGAGCGGGGCGAAAGTGCGGCCCGCTCTTGTTGTAAGTAAACCCGAATTTACTGCGGTGACAGGCTTAGTTGTCGTAGCGGCAATATCAGGGCAACCGGTGAAAAATGCTTTCGAGTACGCTTTAAACAACTGGAAGGAAGCTGGTCTTAATCTACCCTCTAAGGTTTGTGCGGGCAAGTTATTTGCGGTAAATTCGAGCTTAGTTAAGAAAATAGGGAAGTTAAGCGAAAGCGATTTTGTCGAGGTTAAAAAATTATTGGCAAACGCTTTGGTCTAAGTGAACCTCCCTCGGGATAAAGCCCGGGGGCTTCGTCCCGAAGGTTTCTCATGTCGTCGGAAAGCCGCCCGCAAAACCGCAGGTCTTACGCTTTCCTCGTGAGCTACATGGCCGCGTCACCGCAACCAGGCCCGGTCTATAGGCGTCTACTACTTCGCCATGCGGTTACGTAGATACGAGCTTACTTCAAAGCACCAATCTCTTTCGGGAATCAGTTTTACGCAGCGGCCCATTGACCCGCTGCAACCCTATACCGATTGTCAAAGAGCACAGGTATATTATACCATGGGAATGTATGTTTGGGAAGTATTTACACTCCCTTGGAACTCCTTTACGATGAATTGCTTGACGCGGAAACACCGGAGCAGGCGGCAGAAATCGTTTCCAGGATATGAGCCCTGGTTAACCCGCCTCCTGCTTCAATAAGAATTTTGAACCCGGCAGAGATAAGTGACCCTTGCCGGGTGTTTTTGTTTTCTTGGTGGGGCCTTCTGTCTTAATCGCTGTGTGGTTTTGCGAGAGCCGTCGAACTGAACCACCGGTCGCCGCTTCTTTTCCCGGAGTGCTGTCCGGGTACCTGCGGTTTATTCACTTCGTTAGAACACAAAACCGGGTGCGATAGGTTTCCCTTGAAAGCCGGGAATTTAGTTCAGCTTATCGGCAACTATCCTGTTGCGCCCGCTGCTTTTGGCCAGGTAGAGCCTCTCGTCCGCTTTTTTTAACAGCGAAAGGGCGTCTTCTCCGTCGTGCGGAAACTGAGCGATGCCGCCGCTGAGAGTCAGGTTCTTTGCGCACAGGACATCGGTTAAACTGGCTTCATTAAATACCCTGCAGAATCGTTCGACGACCGCGCATGCCCTCTTGATGTCGGTTTCCGGGAGGATAATTAAAAATTCCTCTCCGCCGAATCTGGCAACCAGGTCCACATTTCTCAAACACTTGCGGGCCAGGTCAGCCATCAGCGTGAGCACTTTGTCGCCTTCGGTGTGGCCGTAGTTGTCGTTCACCAGCTTGAAATTATCGATGTCCAGCATAGCGACAGAGAATACATGGCCGTATCTTTTGCTCCGGTTGATTTCGCCTTGCAGGGCTTCCATACCGAAACGCCGGTTGGGAAGACCGGTTAGTTTATCTGTCAGTGCCTCTCTTTTCACGGTTTTGATGAGCCGGTTATTGTATATTGCCAACGATGCATAGCCCGCTAGAATGTTAATCAAATCTATGTTCTCTTTCAACCGGTCCATCTTAGTGTCGTGTTCAAAGAGAATATTTATGCAGCCGAATGCCACGCCCTCCGCGACCAGCGGGACACAGGCATACGTGTACTGGTCGGGTGAGTCCAGCATTTCCGGGCAGGGGACGGTGCTTTCCAGCGGTGAGTAGATTATAAGGCGGCACGTTTTAATTGCGATGCAGTTGAGCGGGCTTTTCGAGCATACGTTTTTGATGTCGTGTGCGGCAGATTTCTCTTCCGCAACGGTTTCCAACTTGGTACGGCTGCTGGAAGCGCATAAAATCCTGATTGTTACCGGTTCCTGGAGTAATTTGCGCAGGATGTTTATGGCGCTGACACAGATGCTCTTTTCGTCTTCAATGCTGAACATTAGGGAGCACAGGAATGCCGTCTCTTTCAACATTTTAATCAGTCTTTGCGATTCTTCGTAGTAGCTTTTTACCAGCGTGTAGTGATTGTCCTTGATTTCTGCAACTTTCTGACAAAACTCTTTCTGATTTTCAGTTATGTTTTGAACCAGGCTGTGAAGGGATTTGAGAATCTGGTAATTTTCTGAATGGTGTACAAAAGACTGCATAAATAAAAAGCCCCCTCCCTGTTTTAACACAAACTGGCAGGCGGCGGTTGCGCTACTGGCTCACTCCGGTCCAAGCGCCCACGTTACAGACCGCAGTTCATCGCTCACCTTTTTACGGGGGGACTTTATTCGACAAAAAAACGGAATCTCCTGCTTTATATGGACAAAATTTTAAACAGCACCACAAAAAACCGGAAGAACCCTGCCTGTACCGGCAGGGTTCTTATTTTTTTAAGGTAAAGCTGCGAAAGGAGCTGTTTGTCATGGACAGGACCATAAAGAAAAGAAAAAGCCAGAGGCAGGGGCCGGTGGAACTCTTCTGCCCCTATTGCGACCGGACCATGCCCTACGGGTACGACCCCGCCCTGGGTTACTGCCGCTGCACGGGGTGCGGCGTCAGCACGGAAGACTTCCACACCCGGACGAAAAACGGGCTGTGGGACCCGCAGAAGAAGGACGCAGTGGAGCGGGCGGTGGTTGAAAGCGGGCTGGTTTACCGGGGTAAAGGGAAACGCAGCAAAGGCTAGGGGGTGAAACACACCCTGCACCCTGAGTCCATCCCTTGAAAAACCCCTTTTCTTCAGGACATTGAAAGTATATTTTGGGGCAAAATATCCCGTTTTCCGCCCTGACGGGCTTAGAGTTTCGGAGGCGGTGTCCTTGAGGGCTGCGGACGTGGTTATCCGGGAGCGTTCCGGCCACGTGGTGTGCGGCGTGGCAAGGGCGGCAAGTACCGGGAGGTGCCCCTGAACGCTACGGCTAGGCGTGTCCTGGCCGGGTATCTTTCGGGCCTTTCCGGGGAGTGGCTTTTCCCCGGCAAGAACGGCGGCCACCTGACGGCAAGGGCGGCGCAAAAAGCCCTGGCCACCAGGGCCAGCAAACCGCCCTGCAGGTAGGCCTCAGTAAGCACCCGGGCCATCTGGGCCTGCTGAATGGCTTCCAGTTCGCTTAAGGACTTG
>NZ_JAUSUX010000022.1 GCF_030813795.1 Desulfofundulus luciae
GTATTCTCTGGCCACTTCGCCGCCGTGGATGGCCATGTGCCGGTTGTAAAAGGCGCACCACAGGCCGTCGTGGACCATCAGGTCGACAAACCTGGTGTCACCCATGCGCAGGCCCCAGCGGGCGTGCACAAAGTAGGGCGCGTTGCTCATGCTTTCCATGCCGCCGGCAACGATGATGTGGGCGTCGCCGGCCCGGATGATCTGGTCGCCCAGGGTTACCGCCCGCAGGCCGGAGGCGCAGACCTTGTTTAAGGTTTCCGAGGGCACTTCCCAGGGTAACCCCGCCAGCCGGGTGGCCTGGCGGGAGGGAATCTGGCCGCAACCGCCCTGCAGGACCTGCCCCATGATCACGTTGTCCACCTGGTCCCCGTTGATGCCCGCCCGCCGGACGGCTTCTTTAATCACCATACCCCCCAACTGGACGGCAGTGAGAGGTGCCAGAACCCCGCCCAGCTTTCCAAAAGGCGTTCTGGCTGCACTGACGATGACCGTTTCTCGCACCAAAAACTTCTCCTTTCCCCGCAGTAATTTTATACCAGCCCACTTGAAAAAAGTTGTTTACCGGCAGGAAGTGCCATACATCAACCGGGAAGAAGATTTTACCTAGCCCCGATTTTACCTGAACCTACTTTGCCTAAATGCATAATGCATGTAGAGCAAAAGGCATGCCAAAAAAAATAGCCGATTTGTCATTCAAATAAAAAACTTTATTTTATTTGATTTTTCCATGGATTTTGACTAAAGGCTGCCGGGGCAAAGTGTACACACTGTAGACAGTTGTCGTTTGACATGCCACTTTTTTTTGACTTCACATGGCGTCCCGCCAGGGCGGGCAGCAGACTTCGTTGACTTTTTGCTCATCAAAAATAATTAAATGGCCCCCGGTATAAACCGGGAGCCATCTACCGTAATGACCACACCCAAATATTTGCTCAAAACCGCCGGGTATACCCTTCCCTACAGGAGGGCGATGGCTTCAATTTCCACCAGCACATCCTTAGGCAGGCGCGATACGGCCGCACAGGAGCGAGCGGGCGCACTCCGGGCAAAAAATTCAGCGTACACTTCGTTTAGCCCGGGAAAGTCATTCATATCGGTGATAAACACGGTAGCTTTCACCACCCGCTCCAGGGAAGTGCCTGCCGCCGCCAGCACTTCTCTTAAGTTGTTCAACACCTGCCTGGTTTGAACTTTAATATCCCCCTCCACCACCTTACCTGTGGCCGGGTCGATGGGAATTTGGCCAGAGACGAATACAAATCCACCGGCTTTAATGGCCTGGGAATAGGGCCCTATGGCGGCCGGAGCCCTGTCGGTACGCACTACTTCCTTCTCCATTTTGCAAACCCTCCCGCACCCAGTGATACAGTATGTATTATTTGCCTTTTTGGGTTTACTCCAAAAGGCGCTTGAGCATTACTTCAGCGGCCACCCTTTCCAGACGGTCGTCCAGGGGAGCAAGTTCCGCGGGCAAACCCCGGCGCATGAGTGCCAGGGAGATGAGGTGATCCGTAAGCCGGGGGTTCTTGGGCAGCAGGGGGCCGTGGAGGTAGGAGCAAAAGACGTTTTTGTAACGGGCCCCCTCGGTGCCGTCCTCCCCGTTGTTGCCGTAACCCACCAGCACCCGACCCAGCGGGGAAATCTGGCCCAGGAAAGTCCGGCCGGCGTGGTTTTCAAAACCGGTTACCCGCACGTTCTCCCCTTCTATTTCCAGCTCTACCACCACGTTGCCAATCATTCTCTCCCGCCCGGCCTCCGTATAAAAGTCTAAAAGACCCAGGCCGGGAATCACGTGGCCTTCCAGGGTGCGGTAATATTTGCCCAGCAACTGGTAGCCGCCGCAGATGGCCAGCACCACCAGCCCATCCTCCACCGCCGCCTGCAAAAGCTCCCGGCGATTTTCCAGGTCTTTGGCCATCAGGTTTTGTTCCCGGTCGGAACCCCCGCCCAGGAAAAGAAAATCCATTTCCCGGAAGTCAACCGGGTCCCCCAGGTTAATGCGGTGCACCTCCACTTCAATCCCGCGCCACTGGCAGCGGCGGACATAGGCCATCACGTTACCCCGGTCACCATAGAGATTTAACAGGTCAGGATACAGATGGCAGACTTTCAACACGACTTTCCCTTTTTGCATAACCACTCAAAATCCTTTCCAGGGGCCATAAGGCCGTATAGGTAGCCAAAAGATAGGCCGTGTTGCCGGAACCATTCAAAACGTGTTCTACGGCCCGGTGCATGTTCTCGACCACAACCTTGTCAAGGGGCACCCCGGCATATTTCAGCCTGACGGCCATTTCCGCCCCCCTTTGCCCGGTGCAGACCAGGGAGTTCAAGCGGTGGTGGTGTTCCTCCAGAACCTCAAAATCCACGTCCCACAGCCAGGAAATGTCCCGCCCGTCGGCATCGTTATCATTGATGGCAATGAGCACATCCACCGGGCCGGGGAGGGAAAGCAAAGCTCCCAACCCCTCGTTAAAGCCGGTGGGGTTTTTGACCAGGTTTAAGAGCACCGGCTTATCCCGGTAAAGGAACCTTTCCATACGCCCGGTGGCCGGTGTGTAACCCGCCAGGGCGCCAATTATCACTCCCGGCTCCACGCCCAGGGAAAGGCCGGCCGAAAAAGCCGCCAGGCCGTTGTAGAGGTTATACAACCCGGGCACGGGAATAACCAGCTCATGGGAGCCGGCGGGCGAACGCAGACGGCAGGTTATCCTGTGATCTCCCTGGGAAACTTCCGTGCCCTCTACATCGGCGAGAGGCCGGGAAAAGCCACAGCCGGGACAACGGTAATTACCCAACTGGCTGTAGTGATAGTAGGCATAGAAGAGCTCCCGCCCGCAATGGGGGCAGAAGCGCCCCTCCCGGGCGGCGGCAGAAAAGGAAGCCACCTGATGGTGTTCCCCCAGGCCATAATAAAACGCCTCTTTACCGGTGGAGGTAGCCAGAGGGGCTACCAGGGGATCATCGGCATTTAATACCAGCCCGGTCCCCGGCAATTGAACTAGAGCTTCACGGATGAGGGATATGGTTTTGTCCAGTTCCCCGTAGCGATCCAGTTGGTCCCGGAAAAAGTTGGTGATCACCACGATGTTTGGATATACCTGGCGGGTAACCCGGGGAAAGGAGGCCTCGTCCACCTCCAGGAGGGCGTAATCGCAGTCCACCCGCCCGGAGAGGGATGCGGCCTTTAAAAAAGCGGTGGTTACGCCGGTAATCAGGTTGGCCCCCTCGGCGTTAACCACCACCCGGTAACCAGCCTCCCTGACAACCCGGGCAATCATGTTGTTGGTGGTGGTCTTGCCGTTGGTGCCGGTCACCATGACCACCCCCCGGGAAGCCTGCCGGGCCAGGCAGCCCAGGATGCCGGGGCAGATTTTCAAGGCCACCATACCGGGCAGGGAGGAACCTTTACCCCGTCCCAGCAAGCGAACCAGCCACATGATTGCCTTAGCAACCAGGATGGCAATAATTAAACGCAAGCGAAAAGCCAAGTCTTTCCTGCACCCCTTGTTAGAGGAAATATATTAGAGGATAAATATGTGAGCCCGGTTGGATGCGGCCCAGCACTCACCTAAATATGACTCTGCTCCCGGTGTTTCAGGTTTAATTGACACATCAGGTTTTTGGAAGAGCTAGTATTCCAGTGAGTGCTGGGTCCCCGCTCACTCCAGTGCTTCGCGCCGACAGCACCGCATCCTCGTCATAACGGTTTTACTGAATATTTACTGAGGAAATAATACGCCACGCCGTCCTTCTTTTCTACTTTCACGCGGCCTTCTTCCACCAGTACGTCCAGGTGGGCCTGTACTTCCGAAAGTCCTAAAAAGATGTTGAACCCCTTCAAATCGGGATAGGTGATCCGGGAAAGCTCAAAAGCGCTGCATGGCTCGTACTTGCCCAACAGGTCTACCAGGGCGTCGAAACGGGCCTGGTGGTGTTCCCGCACCATGGCCACCACCTGCCGGTAGTCGTCTATGACTTCTCCGTGCCCCGGCCAGACCCGCCTTATGTCCATGGACGTCAGCCTGTCCAACCCCTGCAGGTAGTGGCGCAGGCTGGGTGCCCGGCGATCGGGGTGAACCGGATCGCGCTCCAGAAATGGGTTGGGGGTGATGCGGGGCAGCAAAAAGTCCCCGGAAATAAGGCTTTTCCCCGCCGGGTCATAAAAACAAAGGTGCCCGGTGGCATGGCCCGGAAAATGGAACGCCTTCAAACTTCCGCCCTCAAATGGTATTTCCGTGCCGTCGGTGGCGGTTATGGCACCCCCGGGCGGCACAAAGGGCCGGGGGAGCTTATCCCCGTCCTTGAGAACTTCCGCTATGATCTCCGCCGGGGTACCGGCCTCCCGGATAAAGGGCATCCTCTCCCCGATAAAATCGTTTTTACCGCTCAGTTTCTTTAAATCATAGGGATGGATATATACCTTTGCCCCCGTCAGGGAGTGTATCCAGTGGGCCAGGCCGCTGTGATCCGAATGGAAATGGGTGAGCAGAATCCGTTCAATTTCGGCCAGGGGAACACCCAAACGGTTTAGTTCTTTCTGCAACACTTCCCTGGCCTCCCGGGTATCGGGCCCCGGATCCACCAGAGAATAGGGTCGTGAGGCGATGAGATAGGCGTTCACCGGTCCCACCGCGTAAGGGGTGGGTACTACTATCCTGTGTAACGGTAGCAAATCAACAACTCCCCTTCAGTAGAATGGCATCCGGCGTTGTCTACGCTTACTCCTGTGCTCCGCACCGACACTAAGTTGGTTGCGGATACTCTGAAGCGAAAATTAAAAAACCTTGTTCAGATCCAGCCGCAGGCCGGGAAGCACCGTGGAAACAAAAGGCTTTTCATCGTGCCGGGCGTAAAGCTCCTTTTTTTCTCCTTCCGGGGTGAAGGTGCACACTTCTATAGTTTGGGCCACCGGGTGCACATACCAGACTTCCCGCACCCCGTGGCTTCGGTAGAGCTCTTTTTTAATGGTTTGATCCATGGCCGCGGTGGAAGGGGATAAAACTTCAATCACCAGATCGGGCCCACCCCTTATATTGGCCTCACCGATGATGTGCCGGCGCTCCTGGCTGATGAAAATGATATCCGGCTGAACCACATCTTCCTCCGTTAAGTAAACGTCAATGGGAGCATCTAAAATGACCCCCAATTTGTTTTCCTGAACATGCCAGCGCAAAATAAATTCCAGATTTCCGCATATCATCTGGTGGATCACGCTGGGCGCTGGTACCATATAAAGCCTCCCCCCAATTAGTTCGTAACGCTTATCCACGGGTAACTGGAGGTATTCACGGTAAGTCATTTTTAATTCACCCAGGGACATCCCCTTCACCTCCGAAACCTCCGAAAAGAAAACATTTACAGTTTATTATACCACAGCTTAACCGGCTGGCCATAATAATAAAAGCACCTCTTGTCTAGAGGCGCTTAAACCCGGTGTCCTGCCAAAATATCTTTCAGCAAGGCTGCCGCCTGTTCCACTGTATAGGGCACGGTTTTGAGCTGCAATTCGGGCAGGGAGCGAAAAATCTGCGTCACCAGGGGAAAACGCAGGCTGGCCTGGCGGATTATATCCTCCCGGACCAGCAGCGACGGATCACCCTGGGCCAGGGTGCGGCCGTTTTTTATGATAATCACCCGGTCCGCCCAGCCGGCCGCCATATCCACGTCGTGGGTGGCCACCAGGATGGTGGCACCCCGGCGGTGCAGCCGGTCCAGAATATCCAGCAATGTATCCTTGCCCTGAGGATCCAGGTAGGCCATGGGCTCGTCCAGGACGATAACTTCCGGCCCCATGGCCAGAACCCCGGCAATGGCCACCCGCTTTTTCTGGCCGTAGCTAAGGTGGTAAGGCGGTTTGTCCCGGTATGCTTCCATCTGCACTGCCGCCAGGGCCTCCTGCACCCGCCGTTCGACCTCTGCGGCGGGCAGGCCCATATTCACCGGGCCAAAGGCCACGTCCTCCCCTACGGTGGAAGAAAAAACCTGATCATCGGGATCCTGAAACACCAGGCCCACCCGGCTCTTGATCTCCCTGGCCGTACGGGCGTTGACTTCCCGCCCCATGACCCGCACCTTTCCCCGCTGGGGCAGGTAAAGGCCGTTTAAATGCAGCAAGAGGGTGGACTTACCCGCTCCATTGGGTCCCAAAAGGGCCACCCGGCTTCCTTCGGGTATAGAAAGGGAAAGGCCCTGCAGGGCCCTGGTGCCGTCCCGGTAGGTATAGTGCAGGTCCTCTACTTCAATGACAAAAGCCAAATATGTCCCCCCAGTTCAAAAAGACGCAATCCTATGGCCACGGACAGGATGAAAGCACCCCACGCCAGATCCCACCCTCCGGGAGGAGGAAGCGCCCTTTTGCGGTTCTCCCCGGAATAACCGCGGGCCAGCATCGCGTGATAAATCCTCTCTCCCCGTTCCCAGGACCGGATAAAAAGGACCGCTATGGTTTGCCCCAGGGTGCGAAAAGTGTGCCGGTGGAAAAGATGTCTGCCCGGCACAAACCCCCGGGCCGTGCGTGCGGTTTTCATCCGCCGCAGCTCATCGCCCACCACATATATATAGCGGATGCTAAACTCTATCAACTGGATGAACACAGCCGGTACCCGAAAGAAGGACAGCGCTTCCAGCACACGGCGCAGGCCGGTTGTAGCCATCAGGAAATTTACGGCTAAAACCGCAGCAAAAACCCGCAGGGAAAGCATAAGGGCGTGCTGCCACCCTTCCCGGGTAGCGGTTAAGGTTAGTATTCCCCACTCCCAGCGCCAGAAGGGCTCACCCGGGATGATGAAGGGGAACAGGAAAATCATTATGCCGGCAAAGGGCAGCAACCACAACAGGCGACTGACCAGCTGACGCAGGTGCAGGCGGGCCGCTGCCGTAAGTACCAGCAGAAAACCCGCCGCCAGAGCCAGAGCTGTCCGGGAGGTAAGCATGGTCGACAGGGCAACAAAGCCCACCACCGCCACCACCTTGACCCGGGGATCCAGCCTGTGCATGAACGACCCGGAGTACCCGCCGGGTTGAAGAAAATGGTCCAATACCTGTGACACTTTAACACTTCCCTTCCAGCCCTTATGCTATTTCCGTACCGGGCACAGAAACTCACAGAAAAAGACCATGGGGTAACACGCCTGTCTTTCCGGGCAGGCAGTTGCCTCCATGGCCTTTCCTTATATCTTATGTGATTTTAAAAAATTATACGATATTGAAAACCATGGGATCTCCTTGACCCCGTTTAGATAATTATACCGCCGGCAACCCCCTCTGTTCAAGTATTTTTATTCCAGGCCAGCGACAGTGAAATAAGGTCCGCAGCCGTCAGGAACGCCCCTTCCCGGCATTTCCCTTCGGCCGGACAAAAACCAGGCTCACAAGATACATGGCCCCAAACACAAGCAGTGTGCCCACTAAGCCGGCCAGGGAAGTGGCCAGGCCCTCGCTGGCAATGCCGGGAAAAACGTAGTCGGGCATCAGGGCGTGGATCAGTTCTTTCCCCTCGGCCAGGTGCAGGAATCCCTTATCCTCGGCCACCCGCTCCAACCCGTCCGGGCTGGGAGAGGCAAAGGGAGAAAGAAAGGCGGCAATGGCCAGGGCAACCAGAAGGCCCCATATTAAATTCTTTCTGTTCATAATTGCTCACCTCCCGCATAACTCTTCTGCCCGAACTGCTCCAACCCCCACAACCGGGAAACAAAGGAAACCACCACCACGGTAATCAGACCCTCGCCGATACCGATCAGGGCGTGCCACCCCAGCATGGCCGGCAGGACCACTGCCAGGGGTACAGTACCGGAGAAGGCAATTTCCAGGCTGCATGCCAGTGCCGCAGCCATTACCGACAGCCAGGCAGCCAGGAAGGTAGCTGCAGTGCGGCCGGCATTACCCTTGAACAGGCCGCCCACCAGCCGGTAAGTACCATAAGCCACCCACGGGGCAATTACCGCCATATTCAACACGTTGGCCCCCAGGGCGGTCAGGCCGCCGTCATAAAAGAAAAGCATTTGAATAACCAGTACCGTGGTTAAAATCAAGCCGGCACTCCAGGGGCCCAACAAGATCGCCGCCAGGGCTCCCCCCAAAAGATGGCCCGAGGTACCGCCGGCTACAGGGAAATTGATCATCTGGGCGGCAAAGATAAAGGCCCCCATCACCCCCAGGGCCGGCACCTGCCGGTCCTCCAGCACTTTCCTGGTCTTTGAGACTGCCGTGGCGAGAGCTCCCGCACTAACCACACTGGCCCCCACCCAGATCTTGGGATCCAAAAATCCGTCGGGAATATGCATTAGACCGCCTCCTCCTGTTTCGATAATTTCAACCTGCGCAGCCTTACAATCACCAGGGGAACAAAAATGACCACGCTGGCCTTCCCCTGGAAGAGACCTCCGTGGTCACCATTGTACCGTAAATCCTTTGTCCTTTTGGGCCGGCTGTAACGGGCACCTCCTTGATGCCCATTTTTTAAAAAGCCGTTACTTTATGTAGTATTCTGCAGGCCGGGTTGAAATCCTGCCGCCAATAAAAATTTTCCGGCACTTCATTTGTTTACTCCAGAATCTTTTTTCCCGTTGGGGCCGGACTCTGGTGATGCGCCAATCACGCCAGTTCCAGGCGGACCCGGCTGCCCGGGCCCCCGGGCCGGGCCGGCTCGACCACCAGGCGGCGGGGCAGGCGGCTTTTCAGCTGGGGCAGGTGGCTGATCAGTCCGATGGCCACCCGTTCCAGGGGCAGGCGCTCCAGGGTATCCATCACCGCCTCCAGGCACTGCTCATCCAGGGAACCGAAGCCCTCATCCAGGAAGAAGAACTCCAGGGGAGCCCGGCCCCGCCGCTGGATCTGATCCGAGAGGGCCAGCGCCAGGGCTAAAGATACCAGGAAGGTTTCGCCGCCCGAAAGGGTGGAAACAGGGCGCTTAAGGCCTCCGTTGCCCTCGTCCCGGAGGATGAAACCGCCCTGCCCGTCCAGTTCCAGGGCGTAGCGGTAGCCGGTGAGCCGGCCCAGCCGCTCCGTAGCCAGGGCAACCAGGTTCTCCAGCCGCCGGCGGGCCATAAACTCCACCAGCGCCCTGCCCCGCAGAAGCCCTTCCAGCTCCCGCAGGAGTGCAGCGCGCCGGGCCAGCTGCTGCCGCTCCCCTTCCAGGACGGCCCACCGCTGCTGGTTTTCCTGCAGCTTTTGCAGCAGCACCCCCGCCGCTCCTTCCTGCTGCTGGGCCAGGCCCAGGGCTTCTTCCGCGGCCCGTAATTCTTCCTGCAGCCGATGCCACTCTCCCTCGTCCACGCGCATGCCTTTCAGGCGGGCCTCCACTTCCTGCAGCCCCTTCAGCAGCACCTGTTCCTCCTGACGGTGTTTCTTCACCTGACTGGTTAATTCCTCCCGCTCCTGCGGGTCCAGCAGGGCGTCTTTAGCCTCGGCGGGACTGGCGAAATGGTTCTCCCGTGCCGACCGTTCCAGGCGCCGGTACAGGTCCTCCAGCCGCTCCTGCAGGGCAGCACAGGTCTGTTCTTCGCCCTTCAGTTCCAGCCGGACCCGCTGGAAGGCCTCAGTCGCTTTCTGGCTTTCTTCCTCCGCCCGGGCCACCGCCCCCTGCAGCAGGGACAGCTCTTCCTGCACCTGCTCCAGGGCCTCCTGCACCCGCAAACCGCCGGTAAACTCGTGCAACTCCGCCCGGAGCCGCCGGATCTGTTCTGCCCTGCCCGCCAGGGTGACCTTCAGGGCCTCCTCTTTAACCACCAGGTCCCGCAGGTCATCCTTGAGCTGCTGAAGCCGCCCGGCCAGGTCTTTTAACTCCGCCTCCAGCCCTGCCATCTCGTCCTGGCAGCGCCGGTGCTTTTGCTGCTTCTCCCTTAAAGCATCCCAGTACCCCGGGACCTGCTCCGGGTCCGCCAGGCCCAGCACCTCCAGAAACAGCCGGAGTTTTTCCCTGACCGCCTGCTGCTCCGCCCCTTTTTCCCCCAGGTGCCGGCAGAGGACGTCGACCTGCCGGGCCAGGCCTGCCCGGTCGGACTGCAGGCGGGCGAGGGCGGGCCTCTGCTCATCCAGCCGGCGGCGCAGTTCCTCTTTCCGGTCCAGGGCTTCTTTTAAGTGCTGCTGCCAGTCGCGCCAGGCCCGCTGCTGCTCCTGATATGCCTGCTCCGCCCTTTGCAGCCGGGCCGGGAGATCCTGCACCGGCACCCCCTGCCATTCTGCCGGCAGCTCACCCCGCAAACGCTTGCCCTCCGCCCCAACCTGCTCCTTTTCTCCCGCCAGCTGCTCCTCCCGGAGCTTTAACGCCGCAATCTCCGTTTCCAGCTGGACGATTTTCTTTTCACACTCCTGCCACTCATCCCGCCGCCGCGCCTGCTCCTCCTCTGCGGCTTCCACCGCCTCCTCATAGGGGGTGAGTTCCGTCCCCGCAGGGGAGGCGGGCGAGGGGTGATGGGTCGAGCCGCAGACCGGGCAGGTCCGCCCCGCCTCCAGCGTCCGGGCCAGGGCGGCGGCCATATTCCGGCGGCGGGCTTCCTCCAGTTGCTGCCGCGCCCGGTCCAGTGCCCCGCCCGCTTCTTCCAGAGCCAGCCGCAGGGCCGCCGCCTCCTGCCCCCGGGTTTCCCGCTCGTGCTGCAGTAATGCCAGCCGCTCCCTGACCTGCCGGTGTTCCTCCTGGAGCTTCTGGTACCGGGCGGCCAGTTCCTGCAGCGCCTCGATCCGGTGCCTGAGGTCCTGTATTTCACCGGCCCGTTTTTCCAGGTAACCCTCCGGTACGGGCGGGTTTCCCTGCAGGTGTTCCAAACCCTCTTCGTGCCGCTTCAGCTCACGTTCCAGCCCCTGCACTTCCCGGGCCAGTTCCGTCTCCCGCTGCTGCAGCGCGGCAAGATCACGACCCGCCTCATCCCGCTCCCCTTCCATCTTTTTTACTTCCTGGCCCAGCCGGGACAGCTCCCGGTACAGGTCCAGGGCACAGCGGGCCTGCTCGGCTTCCTCCAGGGTAACCTGGAACTGTTCCCGCAGTTCCTGCAGTTCGGCCAGCCGCTGCTCCCCCCAGGCCAGCCGGGAAGCAAGTTCTTCCTGCTGCTTCCCCAGGTCCTGCCCGGCCAGCTCCCACCGGTCTAATTGTTTTTGATCCCTGGCTTGCTGCTCCAGCCAGGTGTCCAGCTCCTTTTCCTGCTCCCGGGCCTGTTCCAGCCGCGCCTGCTGCCTTAAAAGGGCCGGACCCCTTTCCTCCCACTGCCGCCGCACCCGCCCGGCCTCTTCCCCCGCCGCCCGGGCAGCCTCCTCCCGCCGTGCCAGTTCTTCCTGCAAAGAGCGCAGCCCTTCCCGGCGCTTCTCCAGGTCTTTTTCCAGGCGCCCGTACTCTTCCAGCAACCCGCGAAGGGTTTCGGCCCGGGCCGCCCGTTCCAGGCGTTCCTCGGTCCAGCGCACCTGCGCTTCCGCGGCCTGGAGTTCCTGCAGCCGGCGCTGCAGGTTGGCCCGCTGTTCCTGGGCCTGGCGGATCTCGCGGGCCTCCTCCAGCCGCCTGCGGATCGCCTGCAGGTTTTGTTCTGCCTCCCGGCGGGCCGCCCGGTTCTTTTCCAGGGCCTGACGGGCCCTCTCCAGGGCCTGGGGTGAACAGTCGCCCAGACCCCTCTGCTCCGCCTCTACCCTGTCCAGGCCTGCCTGCACTTTGGCCCCGGCATCGCTTACCCGTTTCTTTAACTGCTCGCCGAACCGGTCGAGTTCAAAAATGCGCTCCAGCATCTGGTTCCGGTCCGCCGGCCGCAGGGCCAGAAACTCGGCAAAACGGCCCTGGGGCAGGACCACCGCCCGGGTGAAGTCGTCCGCGGTGAGTCCCAGCAGCCTTTGAACTTCTGTTTTTACCTGGTCGGCTCCATCCGCCAGTACCCTTTCCCCATCCGGGTCGATGCGCACCAGCCGGCATTCCCGGGTATGGGCACCAAAATCGCCGCTTTTGCGCAGCACCCGTTCCACCCGGTAGCGGCACCGTCCCTCACCCCGGCCCACTTCAAAGGTGAAGGCCACCCGGGCCTGTTCGCTCTGCTGGTTGATAATTCCCTCCCTGCCCCGGCTGGCCCGCTTCACCTCCCCGAAGAGGGCCAGGGTAACCGCATCCAGGATGGTGGACTTGCCGCTGCCGGTGGGACCGAAAATACCGAAGATCCCCCGCTCGCACAGGGCCTCAAAGTCCACCACCTCTTCCTGGCGGTAGCTGTGCAACCCGGCCAGGCGCAGTTCAACCGGCCTCAACTTCGTCCCCCCTTTCCCCTGCCGTGGTTTCCACCAGTTCCAGGAAAATACGCACCAGATCGGCTTGCGGCTCGCCGCCCCCGGTCTGCTGGCGGTAAAAAAGCTTAAAAAGCTCGTCCAGGGGCAGAGCGCCCACATCCGGGGTTCCGGCAGCCTCCCCTTCCTGCTCCGGCAGGACCGTCCTGATGTCGATGATCCCCGGCCGGATCTCACGCAGCCGCTCCACCTGCTCCCGGGTAAGGGGAGCTGCCGCGTGGACTTCCAGGTCAATCCAGGCCCGCTCATCCCGCCCGGCCCGGCACCAGGCCAGTACTTCCTCGTACCCCCCGGTGGCCCGCCACCGCACCAGCGGCCGCCCGGAGCTCAAGGGGATCTCCCGCCACTTCACCGGCCGGCCGCAGGAGGCCTCCACCAGAATTACCCCCTTGGCCTGGCCGGCATCGGAGAAGCTGTAGGCCAGGGGCGAGCCGCTGTACCGGCAGGGCACGGCTGCACCTTCCACCCCCTGGGGGCGGTGCAGGTGCCCCAGGGCCACGTATTGTACCTCCCGCGGAAAGGCACCCGGATCCACGCTGTAGGCCCCGCCCAGGGAGAGAGTACGTTCGGAGTCGCTGATCTGCCCGCCGTACACGTAAAGGTGGCTGACGGCCAGGTTCACCGCTTCCGGCCGGCAGGCGCCGGCCAGCTGCCGGAAGGCGGCGGCCACCCGCCGGGAATAGGCCGCCTGGCGGTCAACTTCCTCCGGGGAGCCGGTGAGCAGTTCACCCAGCCTGGCCTCGGAGGGGTAAGGCAGGGCCAGTACCACTGCCGGGCAGGGCCAGCCGGACCCCTGCAGCACCAGGCGGGAGGGGCCGGACTCCAGCACGCCCGGCCCTAAAGGCGGCACATCTCCCGGGCGGCCCAGGATGTGCACCCCCTGGCGGGCCGCCAGGGGTACCGGTGCGGCCAGGCGCTCGGGCTGGTCGTGGTTGCCCGCAATCACCACCACCTGCCGCCCGCCCACCGCCAGGCGGGAAAGGGCATCAAAGAATATTTCTTCGGCCCGGGCCGGGGGATTTTCGGTATCGAAAACGTCCCCGGCCAGCAGGACCAGGTGCACCCCTTCCTCCGCCGCCAGGCGGGCGATCTCATCGATAAACTGCTCCTGCTCGTCCCAGCGCCGGTGGCCGCCTATGGTTTTTCCCAGGTGCCAGTCTGAGGTATGTAAAATGCGCAGGGCCTTGTCCAAGTTTGATCCCCCTTTAAACCGCCACCGCCCGGTTGAGGGCGAAGAAGTAGAGGTACTTCTCCCGCACCGGCCGGCCCAGGATTTTTTGGGCCGCCCGGGCGTAGAGGTCGAGCTGGATCCGGTAGCGGCCCACCGCGTCATCCAGGTCCTTTTCAGTCAGCCGGTCGGTCTTGTAGTCGATGATCACCAGGCCTTTTTCTTCCACCAGCAGGCAGTCAATAACCCCCTGCAGGAGGATGATCTCTCCCGGCGGCACTTTATCGCTTAACTCCGGGTAAAGCTCCGGCACCTCCAGGCCCAGGGTAAAGGGCACCTCCCGCCAGAGGCGGTTATCTTTAGCGGCAGCCAGCACCCGCCTCCCCAGGTCAGTCCGCCAGAAGCGGGCGATCTCCACCGGGCGGACCAACTGCACTTCCTCCGGGCGCAGGATTTCCCGCTCCACCAGCCGGTCCAGGTGCCGGCGCACTTCCGCCTCGTCCGGAAGTGCGTCCAGCTCCATGCCCTGCATCACCAGGTGCACCACCCGGCCCCGCCCGGCACCGGTGAAGTTCTCTCCAGTGTAAAAAGCGGGCAGGTCGAATCCGGGGGGTAACTCCTCCGTCCCCGTTTCCCCTTCACCGGAACGCTTCTCCAGCAAACCTTCCCCGGGTATTTCCCCGCTCATCTGCTCCTCCAGCTCCTCCTGCCGGTGCCGCCACTCGGTAACCGTAACCTTGGAAGGCAGGTGCGAGAGCTCCCGGTGGGGACAGGTCCAGAACAGCCGCCGCCTGAGCTCACCGGTATCCACCAGTTCCGCCGCCCCACCCGGCCAGTTTTCTTCCTGCTGCTGCAGCCAGTCTCCGGGCAGCGGTTCCAGCCGCTCAAGCCACCGGGTCCAGGATGGATCCCCGGTGACTTCAGCACCGGGGCCGCCTCCTGCCCACAGCCCCTCCAGGGCTGCCGCCGGCCACAGGTGCACCTGCCAGCACCCGGTCCCGGCCGCCGCCAGCTCCCCGCCCGGGGAAAACCCGGCCAGGGCCGGGTGGCTCCACAGGGCCGGTCCCAGCCACTCTAAAGCCGACCTGGCTCCGGCCTGCAGCGAAACGCTCAGGGGCCCTTCCGGCGGCACCGCCGCCACCCGGCTCCGCCAGTTATCCACCTGCCGTTCCAGATTGCGCACGGCGGCGGCCAGGATCAGGCGCTCCCGGGCCCTGGTCAGGGCCACGTACAACAGGCGCATCTCCTCGGCCAGGGCCTCCAGCCGCAGGCGCTGCCGGATCACCCGGTGCAGGACGGTGGGGTAGCGCACACCCCGCTCCAGATCCACCACCACCGGACCACATCCCAGTTGCCGGTGCAGCAGGAAGCTTTCGGAGAGATCCTGCAGGTTGAACCGGCGGCCCAGGCCGGTCACCACCACCACCGGGAACTCCAGGCCCTTGGCCTTGTGGACGCTCATGATCCGGACCACGTTTTCATTTTCGCCCAGGGAGCGGGCGGCATCCATGTCCCCGCCTTCGTCCCGGATCTGTTCTATAAAGCGCAGGAAGCGGAAAAGCCCCCGGTAGATGGTCCCCTCGAAACGCCGGGCCCGGTCCACCAGGGCCCGCAGGTTGGCCTGGCGCACCACGCCGCCGGGCATGGCCCCCACCAGGTCGTAGTAGCCGGTCTGGCGGTACAGTTCCTCCAGCAGTTCCGCGGGCGGCAGGCGGCGGGCCAGGTCCCGCCACCCCTGGAGCCTTTTCAGGAAGCGGCGCAGGAGTTCCGCAAGCTCCGGGGCCACCCCCGGCGGCCCCTCTGCGGCCTGCTGCACGGCGGTGTAAAAGTCGCCTTCCGGGCAGGCCAGGCGGATTTCCGCCAGCCGCGCCGCATCCAGCCCCACCAGGGGCGACCGGAGCACCGCTGCCAGGGGAATATCCCGGCGGGGGTTGTCGATTACCTGGAGGGCGGAGAGTACGGTTTCCACCTCCGGGGCGTCGAAGTAGCCGCCTGCGCCGTCCGCGAAGGCCGGTACCCCCAGGCGGCGGAACTCTTCCAGGAATACTCCCACCCGGCCCTTGAGGGAGCGCATCAGCACCACCACATCCCGCCAGGTGACCGGGCGGTATTCCTTTTCTTCCCGGTCGTAGACCCAAAAATCCTCTTTGAGCACCAGCCGGTGAACCCGCTCCGCCACCCAGCGGGCCTCCAGGCGGGCCAGGTCCAGTTCATCCGGCTCCGGTTGCCCGTTTTCTTCCTGGCCGGTTGTATCCCCGGCCTTATCTCCTTCCGGAGGCCTGAAATCCAGCAGGTGGATTTCCACCGGACCACCTGCCTTACCTGCCGCGCAATCCGGATAGCCGGCTCCGGGTTGAAGGCGGGCACGCTCGTCGTAATCCAGCTCCCCCACCCGCCGGGTCATCAGCCGTTCGAAAAGATAGTTGACCGTCTCCAGGATCTCCTGCCGGCTGCGGAAGTTTGCCCGCAGCGTCAGGCGCCAGCCCGGCCCGGGTTCCTGCCCGGAAGCCAGATCCGCAAACTGGTGATAGCGGTGCAGAAAAACCGTTGGGTCCGCCAGCCGGAAGCGGTAAATGCTCTGCTTGACATCACCCACCAGGAAGCGGTTATCCCCCCGGGAGACCAGCTCCAAAAGGGCCTCCTGGACCCCGTTGATATCCTGGTACTCGTCCACCAGCACTTCCGCGAAGTACTCACGGTACTCCGCAGCCACGGGGGAAGGAAGGAGTGGAGCCCCGGGGTCCTGTGGAATTTCTCCGCCCCACGGAGATCCCTCCCCGTTCTGGGCCAGGACGGCCAGGGCATAGTGCTCCAGGTCGGCAAAGTCGGCCACAGCACGCTCCAGCTTGGCCCGCCGGTAGGCCTCACCAAACCGGAGCACCACCGCCACCAGTGCCTGGACCAGGGGGGCAACCCGGGCCAAATCACCAATCATATCCACCGGTGAACGGGAGAAATATTCATTAAACAGGACCTGCACCCGTTTTTTGACGTGATCCCGCAGTTTTTTCACCCGTTCTTTAATTTCATCTACTGCCTCTCCCCCGGCTGTTCTGGGCAGGGCCGGCCACTTTTGACCTTCTTTCAGGGCCATCTGCAGGTTTTCAAAGGAGCCTTCCACCAGCTCCAGCCAGCCCCGCACCCTGGCCAGGTCTTTCTCCAGCACCGCCGTGTACTGCCGCGGCCCGCCGGGGCCGGCAGCCAGGCGCCGGGCTTCTTCCAGGCTGTCCAGCCAGTCCTCCAGCTCCAGGCGGATTATTTCCCGCCACTGCCCGTGCCAGGGCTGCTCTTCCCAGGAACGGCCCCCGGCTCCGGCCAGGGAGTCAGCCAGCCAGTTCAGCCAGGCGCGGGGCCGGGGCAGGCTCATGGCAAAATCGTACAGGCGCAGAACCAGCTCAACCAGTTCCCGGTCGTCGCCGTGGCGGCCCGCCAGGGCCCGGGCCAGGTAGAGGAAGGGGGCTTCGGGCGGCGAGTCCCGGTGCTCCTCGTAATATTCCTCCAGAACCTCTTCCAGAACCTCCAGGCGTAAAAGAGACGCCTCGTTTTCATCCATCACCCGGAAGCCCGGGTCCAGCCCCAGCAGGTAGAAGTGGCGCCGCACCACCTCGCCGCAAAAGGAGTGCAGGGTGCCGATGGAGGCCCGGGGGACCAGGAAAAGCTGGCGTAAGACCCGGGGGCCGGCCGGCCGTTCCTGTAAAGCCCGGTTCAGGGCGGCGCTCACCCGCTGGCGCATCTCCCCCGCCGCCGCGTCGGTAAAGGTAACCACCAGCAGGCGGTCCAGATCCACCGGATTTTTTTCGTCCAGCAGGTGCCGGATGATCCGCTCCACCAGCACCGCGGTCTTGCCCGATCCGGCGGCGGCCGAGACCAGCAGGTTCCCTCCCCGGGTGGTGATGGCTTTTTGCTGCTCTTCAGTCCAGCGAGTAGAGGACAAGGCCATCTCCCTCCTCTTGAGCGGCACCCTTTCGGAGGCGCTCGCGCAGCTCTTTGGCATCTGCAACTAGGTTCCGGTAGCGGTTTTCGGGCAGCCACAGATCAAAACGGCACACGGGGCGGTACAGGCAAGCGGTACAGGCGCTATTGGTGCCTGCTTTCAGGGGGGCGATGTCCACCCGGCCGTCGATAATGCCGCCGGCGACCTTCCTGAGCAGCCCGCCCAGGACATCGAGTAGGACGCGGAACTCCCCGGGTGTGAATATGGACGCTTCCTGGCGCCTGGAAGGACGGCCGTCCTTATTAAACCCGGCGGGCACCAGGAGGGACGTTGTCCCTGCCGCCAGGGCGCGGTCCAGCAAGGAGTACAAATCGGCGCCATGGTCCACCAGCCAGCCGGATAACCTGAATGCCTTAAGCCACTCCCGGTCCAGTTCCTCCGGCGGCAGGTCCGGCTGAGCCAGGTTCAGGATGGGCCGCTGTACCTGGAAGTAAAAAGCGCCCGCCGGCAGTATGGACTGCTGGTAGCGGCGGCAAAAGGCGGCAAAGTGCTCCAGGGCCACCCACAGGTAGACCAGGAGCTGGAGATGTACCCCTGCCAGCACGCCGGGGAGGCTGAGCCCGCTGGGACCGGATTTGTAGTCGATAACCCGCAGGTAAAGGGCGTCAGCGCCCTGTCCCAGGTCCACCCGGTCGATGCGCCCCCCAAGGCTCAAAATAATCCCTTCGCCCAAGTCGAGCTCCAGGGGCGGTAAGAACAGTTGGGTCCAGAAAGGTAAAGCATTTGTTCCCGTCCCCGGAAAATCAGGCAACGCCTGCCTCCCCCGCGGACCAAAATATACCTCCAGGGCCGCGGGGCGAAAACCGCTCTTTTGCATCTGCCGTACCAGCGCCCGGGCTGAATCGTTAACCCGTTCCAGCAGTCGTGCCTTTTGCTGGCGCAACCGGGCGCTTGAGAGCAGGATGCGGTTTTGCAGCCGGGAAGCCAGGCCGTCCACCAGTTCCGCGCATATGCGATGTATATCCTCTTCCCCCAGTTCCTCCCAGGGGAGGCCGTTCTTTTGTACCCGTTCCACGAACATGCGCAGGGCCTCGTGGTATAGCTGGCCTGTATCCGGAGGCGCCAGCCGGTATACCGCCCGCTCCTCCAGCCCCAGGCCGTAGTCCAGGAAATGGGCGAAGGGACACTGGACAAACCGTTCCAGGCGGGAGACGCTGCTGAAAAGCACGTGTTTTTTCCGCTCCCGCCGGCCCCACAGTTTCAGACCCAGTTCGCGCCCCAGGGGAGGCTCCACATTGCGCCCCGTCAGGCCCGCCGTTAAAATGGAAAGCTTGTCCCGCCATCCTTCCTTTTCCAGCAGCAGGTTATATACCCGCCACCACAGGGGATGAACGGGGCGGCTCCAGGATGCCTCCCGCCAGCGCAGGGCCAGGCGGGGAAGCAATCCTGCCGGGTGCTCTACGTATTCCACGTCGGCCGCACCACCCGGCGGCTCCACCGGCAGGAACCGCGGCTGTAAATCCGGCAGCAGTTCCCGCACCCGGCGTATCACCGGCGAGGGAGTTACAGCCCGCCCCTCGCCATCCCCCAGGGGATAGCTCAAGAACAGCTTACCGCCCGTGCGGGTCAGGACCTGGTAAATCAGAAATTGCTCCTGGTGCAACCGGTCGATGGTACCGGCCGGCAGCTCCAGGTTCCTGTCACGCAGCCACATGGTTAGCTGCTCCCGTTCCCGTTCGGTGAACACCCCGCCGGTGCGGATGCCGGCGGGCAGCACCCTTTCCGTGAGGCCGGGCAGAAACAGGGCCCGCACATCCCGGGGCGGCCGGGAGCGGTCGAGGCTGCCTACGGTCACCGCATCCAGGGCCGGGGGGATCAGGGAGAGGCGCATGGCCTCAAGACCCGCGTCCAGCACACTGGCCAGCTCCGCCGCGGAAAGCTCCACTTTCCCCAGCACTTCCACCAGTTCGTCCAGCAGGCCGCTCACCAACCGCCAAACCTGGCGGTGTTCCCGGGCCAGGTCCGGCTGCCCCGCTTCTTGCGCGGCCCGGCTCCACTCATCTAGCCTCCGGGGTACTTCCAGCTCAAGGCACAGCTCCAGCAGGATGCGGGCCCACTGCCGGCCGGAAAGGCGTACGGCGCGGCCGGATGCATTTTCCCGCGCTTTTAATTGAGCGGACCGCAATTCTCTGATCGCCCGCCAGCGAATGCGGTTGATCTCTTCCAGTTCCGGCGGCGGGGACGCCTGCCGCTGCCCGTCCTCGCTCCAGGTGCGGCCGGGCAGGTAGCTCCAGGGCTCCTGGCTGTACCAGCGGCTGCCCCGGATCCCGGCGGCCAGGACGTAGTTTTCCAGCCGGTCCACTTCCCCGGCACTTACCCGGGCCAGTCCCGTTTTTAGAAAGCGGAACACGGGCTCGTAAGCCCAGTTTTTCTGCCATACCTCCAGGGCCGAACGCAGCAACTCCACCAGGGGGTGGTGGATCACCGGCTGCTGGTGATCGATAAAAAAAGGGATTTCGTAGTCCGCCAGCATTCTCCGGAACAGGGGGAAATAAGCATCCACGTCCCGTACGGCCACCATGATCTGCCGGGGGCGCAGGCCCTCCTCCCGCAGCAGCCGCCGGATGGCCCGGGTTACCCCCTCCACCTCGGCCCGCAGGTTCACCCCGACCAGCAGGCATACCTTATTTACAGTTCCGGCATAAGGAACGGTGGGATAGCTGAAAAAGTGGCGCTCCAGGTGGGCCAATTCCGGAGCCTGGGCCAGGCGCCAGGTACCATCTGGTTGGAGAAACTCCTCCCGCACCGCCACATTGGCCTTGCGGGCTAAACGCACAAGGCGCGCCCGCGTTTCCCAGGGTTTGACAAAGGGATCGTGCTCCTGCGGGCGCCCGGTGGCTAGGGCCGGATCAAGGCAAAGGGTTACGGTTATTTCCCGGGCTTTGGAAAAAAGCGCCTCTAATACCGCGTATTCCTGCGGGGTAAAGGAAGAAAAGCCGTCCACCCATACCCGGCAGTTGTTCAAAAAAGCAGCGCTGGAAATCTGCCGGGCCAGCAGGTCCAGGTAATCATCGGGATCGGTAAACCGCCCGGCCAGCTTTTCCCCCAGCCGCCGGTAAACCAGGCACAGGTCTTTGAGCTTTTGCCCCATCTGGCCATCCTTGCCGGACGCCAGTTCTCCCAGGTCTTCCGGAGCAATCCGGTGCATTTTCAGTTCGCCAATCAATTCGGATAAAGAAGTAAGAAAACCCGGCCGGTTGGCCAGGGAACCCATAAGGCCAAGGTTTTCCTTTTCTTCCATCAAGATGTTTTTAAGCATCATCCGCCGCCCCAGCTCACTAACGGGCAGGCGGGCCGCGCCGCCCGCCTCCCGCAGCACCCGGTGGGCCAGCCGGCGAAAGCTGTACACCTGCGCCCGCAGGCTCCCTCCCCGGGCGGCTAGTTCCCGCTCCATGTTAAAAGTGGCCTGGGCCGGAACAATCAGGAGCAAAAGGGGACCCAGGGGTTCCCTTTCCAGCTCCGCGCGAACTTCCATCAGGCAGCGGTGGGTCTTGCCCGTCCCCGCCCGTCCCAGTAAAAGACGTAAGCTCATCCCCTATCCCTTCTTTAAGGTTGCTACCTGGCTATTCCTCTTCCATCATTCTAACCGAAATAAATGCCCCCTGGCAATTCTGGAATTTGTTTGATGGAAACGGCCCTAAACCGGTCAGGTATTGTCACCACGAAGACAAAAAAATTTTTCCATCAACCTAAAACTTGTGCTTGATTTCACGCAGTTCCTGTGCTATGATGGGAGTGACAAAAGTTGCTTAAATTGTCAACACACTTGTCCTAAAGGCAGTACCTCAGGCCTTGAAAGGCGGCGAAAGGACAGGTGGCTTTTTAAACCTCGCCTTAGTGCATTCATTCACAACTTAAATGTGTCTTATCTCACATTCATAATTCAGAACTTAAAACGCAAGCCTTTCTGGAGTTTTTCCTCAACTGCAATTCAAACGATCAAGCACCAATTGACGCAAAACTTACCCGGCTATGCACTTTCTGTTACATGGCTTTTTCACACCCACAATAGTACATAAGTTCACAATTTGTCGGGAATACGGCACGAAGGGGGTGGCGGGAGCTCTGTCTGGCTGCACCAAATTTTCAGTGACAATGGGGAAATGCAAGCAGGGATAAGTGTATGCAGGTTCTTTGATTAGTTCGTATATCTCCTCAAACAAGTTTGGCATACCGGGAAAATGGCTGGTCCTATCTTCTGGGGTCCTTGCTTAAAAGGAGGGGTTTTCATGGCCAAAACTTTAGAAGATATCACCGGGCGCGCCCGGTCCCAAACCGCCGCCCGTCCTTCAGAGGCGGCCAGACCACTTGAGTTGCAAAAAGAACTCAAATGGGATTTAAGGCGCACCGTATTTATCGCCCTTGGCCTGGGACTGTTTTTCCTGCTTTACTTCTTACCCCCGCTGCCGGTAGCCGTGGATCCGGCGGGCAAAGAGTTCGCCCTTTCCCGGCAAGGTCAACTGGCCATCGGGCTGTTCCTTTTAGCCGGCATCTGGTGGGTGTTCGAGGTTATTCCCATCGGGGCTACCGCCCTGGCCATCGGTATCTTCCAGGCTTTATTTGGCATCCGGCCGGCCGACGTTGCCTTCAGGGATTTCATGGATCCGTCGGTATTATTCATCCTCGGTTCTTTAATGGTCGGCCTGGCTTTTACCAAAGTGGGCCTGACCAGGCGGCTGGCCTTTAAGATGCTGCAGATCACCGGTGAAAACACGAGAATGATCCTTCTGGGAGTTTTCGTGGTTACCGTTATCCTGACCCTTTTCATGGCCCACACGGCCGTAGCCGCCACCATGTTCCCCATTTTAATGGCCATTCTGGGGCTCTACGGCACCAGAGAAGGTGAAACCAGCCGGTTCGGCAAGGCCCTGTTCATCGGCATGGCCTTCACCGCCGGAGCGGGCAGCCTGATTACCTTGCTAGGAGCCGCCCGGGGTGTAGTGGCCCTGGGGTTCTACAAGCAGATTACGGGCCAGGAAATCAGCTTTGCCCGTTATACTGAGGTCATGGTCCTTTACGGCTTCGCCATGATGCTCTTAATCTGGCTTTTGATGATCATCTGGTTCAGGCCGGAAAAAGACCGCATTGCCGGTCTAAAGGAAAAGGTGAAAGAACTCTCCGCCAGCCTCGGCCCCCTGACCAAACAGGAAATCTTTGTCGGTGTAGCCGTGGCGGTAGTGGTAGCTCTTTTGGCTTCGCAAAACTTCATCCCGGCGCTGAAAAGCCTGAACAAGAGCGCCATTATGCTCACGCTGGGGTTACTGTTCTTCCTGACCCGCTTATTTACGGTGGAGGATCTGGAAAAGCGGATTCCCTGGAATATCGTCCTTCTATTCGGCGGAGCCATGTCCATCGGCTTCTGCCTGTGGCAGACCGGGGCCGCCCAGTGGATGGCCGTACACTGGCTGGGCATGTTTAAGCAGGCTCCCTGGTTGATCTTCGTGCTGGCCATCTTCTTCCTGGTAATGGTTATGACCAACTTCATCATGAACGTGGCCGCCATTGCCATCACCCTGCCCGTGGCCCTGATCATCGCCAAATACCTTGGGGTCAACCCGGAACTGATCCTGTGGACCTCCCTGGCCGCGGCAGGATTGCCCTTCTGCCTGCTGGTGGGGGCTGCACCCAACGCCATCGCCTACGAGTCCAAACAGTTCACTGCCGGTGAGTTCTTCGTTGCCGGCATCCCTGCCAGTATTATGGCCCTTGTACTGCTGGCCGTGTTTGCCCTGACCGTCTGGCCGCTCCTGGGTGTGCCGGCACTGGTAAAATAAGCTGGTAAAATAAAATCAGCACTAGTAAAATAAAAACAAGGTGTCGGGAGCGGGACGTGTCGGAAGCGGGCCAGACGCACGTACACGGCGGGCCCGCTTGCCTCAAAAGGAGGAACACAAGATGCTGCAGAAGGCCCCGATGGTCGGCTGGAAACCCGGGGGTTTCCCCGTGGTGAGCGCGAATGCATTTATTCATGAAACTGCGGTTTTAATGGGAGACGTGGTAATTAAAGATGGGGTTGCCGTATATCCCCTGGCAGTGCTCCGGGCCGATGAAGGATTTCCCATTGTCATCGGCGAATACAGCAATGTTCAGGATGGTGTGGTCATCCATTGCCTTAAAGGCGGCAGCGTAACCGTGGGCCAGAGGTGCAGCCTGGCCCACGGGGCGATCATCCACGGGCCGTGCGAAATCGGGGACGAAACTTTTGTGGGGTTCAGGGCCATGGTGGTAAAAAGCCGCCTGGGTCGGGGGTGCTTTGTCGGTCATGGGGCTCTGGTAAACGGTGTGGAAATACCCGACGGCAAATACGTACCCAGCCTGGCCGTGGTGACCACGTCAGAGCATGCGGCTGCCCTGCCGGAGGTCTCCCGGGAACAGCTGGAATTTGTCAGGGAAGTGTTTTCGGTCAACCGGGAGCTGTGCGATGCCTACTTAAATCTCCATAGGAGGGGTGAACCTTGTCCGAGCAAACCCAGGTAATCTTTGCCACGGCCGTCTTTTTGCTCACCTACGCCTTGATTGTTTC
The DNA here is from genome assembly GCF_030813795.1 of Desulfofundulus luciae. Lineage (NCBI taxonomy): Bacteria > Bacillati > Bacillota > Clostridia > Eubacteriales > Peptococcaceae > Desulfofundulus > Desulfofundulus luciae. Next base: position 23,938 of record NZ_JAUSUX010000022.1, read on the forward strand.
GGAAAAAATCCACCGGGCGGTGGCCGCACTGGTGGGAGCAGCAATACTGGCCCTCACCGGGATTTTGAACCCCGAAGAGGCGACCCATGCCATTGACTTTAACACCATCGGCCTTCTGGTGGGCATGATGATCATCGTAGGCATCACCCGCCAGACGGGTGTCTTTGAATACCTGGCCATCAAGGCGGCCCGCCAGGCCAGGGGTGAGCCCCTGCGCATCATGGCCGCCCTTTCCCTGGTTACGGCAGTACTCTCGGCTTTTCTGGACAATGTGACCACGGTGCTGCTGATCGTCCCCGTCACCTTTGCCATCGCCGGCCAGTTGCAGATCAGTCCCATACCTTTTCTTATTGCTGAAATCCTGGCATCCAACATTGGCGGCACGGCCACATTGATCGGCGACCCGCCCAACATCATGATCGGCAGTCAGACCCACGTTGGGTTCATGGATTTCGTCATCAACCTGACGCCGGTAATTGCAGTTATCTATATACTAACAATTTTCTTCCTGCGCCTGATCTACCGCCGCCAACTGGTAGCCCGCCCGGAACTGCAGGAAAAAATTATGCTCTTAAATGAAAGGGATGAAATTAAGGATCCCGTTTTATTGAAAAAGTGCCTGGTAGTGCTGTTACTGACCATTGCCGGATTTGTCCTGCACCAGTACCTGCACCTGGAATCCAGTGTCATCGCCCTTTCCGGGGCCAGCCTGCTGCTGCTGATTACCCGGGAGGATCCCGAGCACGCCCTGCACGCGGTGGAATGGCCGGTAATCTTTTTCTTTGTCGGTCTCTTCGTAGTGGTGGGAGCGCTGGAAAAGGTGGGGGTTATTGAAGCCGTGGCCCGCTTCTCCCTGGAAGTCACCCGGGGACAGCTGGTGCCCGCGGCCATGCTCATCCTGTGGATCTCCGCCCTGGCCTCGGCCTTTGTGGATAACATCCCCTTCGTGGCTACCATGATCCCGCTCATACAGGATATGGGGCGCCTGGGTGGAATAGCGGACTTGAACCTGCTCTGGTGGAGCCTTTCCCTGGGGGCGTGTTTGGGGGGCAACGGTACGGCCATCGGCGCTTCCGCCAACGTGGTGGTCATCGGCATGGCGGAAAAGAGGGGCCACCCCATTTCCTTCCTCGGCTACATGAAGGTGGCCTTCCCGCTCATGATCATGTCCATTGTGGTATCCACGGTCTACCTGCTCTTCTGGCACCACTACCACGGGCTGGTATCCCTGGTGGGAACCCTGGCAGCGGCAGCCGTACTGGGGCTGGTTACAACTCTCTTGAACAACGTTCTCTACCGCTCGGAAAACCGGCCTGCAGCCAAAGTGCTGTCTAAGTACAGGGAGGCGTAAAAAAGTATAAGGAAACACCATACGCCGCAGGGCCAGCGGCCGGGGACGCCCGCCAATCACGGTATATCGTTGCGTAAAGGAATAAGCAAACACAATATACCCGCCTGAAATGGCGGGTTATTTTTGCCCGGTCCTTTATTGTTTTTTTACCCGCCGGTGACGATCCTGCTCAGTTCGAGAAAAAGCTCCTTGTCGCGCAGGAGACCTACCACCCGGTTCTTTTCCTCCACCGGCAGGATTTCAAAACCGCTTTTGGATATAAGGTAGACCGCCCGGCTCAAAGAATCCCAGGGTTTTAGCGATACGGGAAAGGGACGCATGGCCTCCCGCACTTTTCTTCTGGCCATTTCTTGACCGCGTGAGGTAAACAGGCCGATATAGGAAGGGGGCTCTTCCTGGGGGAAGGAAATTGACCATCCGGCATAAGATTCCCTTTGGGGCAGTGGCAAGTGGGCCAGGGCCAGCAGGTGGTCAACTTTTAATAATCCAACGGGGACTTTTCCTTCCAACACCACCAGGGGTGGAATGGCTCCTGCCCGTGACTGAAGGGCAACTCTTTTCAGCAGGCAAATGGCATCCTTTAGGCTATCATCCGCAGGAATAGTCCGGCAGGTTTCCAGTGAAACCATTAATTCCTCCACGGTTTTTTCCCGTTTAAATGACCTGGCCAGGACATCGCCGGCGGATTGTACCAACGCAGGCATCTTGAATCCCCCCTTACCCTGCTGCTGGTAGTGATCCAGGTAACTACATTCTACCACTTTCGCCGGCTGCCTGGCAATGCAGCTTTATCACTGTTTTGGTTGTTATTTCTATCTTTGCTATCTTTTAACTCTTTGTCATGGCGAAGGTCCTGATCACGACCTGTGGTGCCGGAAAGGTCTTTGTTATCACGAAGGTCTTGATTATCATTATCATACAGGTCTTTACCATCTGGCTCCCCGTTCTTAATGTTGCGTTCCTTGATGCCATTATGTTCCTGATCATAGCCATGCGGAGGAACTCCCTGGGTACGCAGGCCGGGCAGTTCCCGGGCATCGTCAGGTAAAACCGGTTTAACAGGGCCACTTGTTTTTTGCTCCGGGGCACCGGCACCGGGGTGCACCCGGGGGGTTTTATCCTCCGTTATGGAAACCCGCTCAAGACCTTTGTTATTTACCGAACCGGGTAAACGATGATTACTCCTGGCTTCAGGACCCGGTTGGGAAACCGGTTTGGGCAGATCCACCCACCCGGTATAGCCGTGTTTGCCCAGCACTTCCCCGATCACTATACCCTTCTCTTTCTCAAGGCTGGCCATACCTTCCCGCTTTAACTCTTCCAGGCCAATATCCAGGCCCTTTTTGCTCCCCTCCACGTGGATTAGATAACGGCCCGTGGACAGGCCGAACTTGCGGGCCTGCCGGCGGATCTCCGGTGTAGCAGTTTCCACCACCACCTCGGCCGGCACTCCCGTCGACTGCAGGGACTTAACGATGGTTTGGTATATCTTCCCCGGCTGCAGAGCCGGCTCCTGTCCATTTTTCGCGGTAATGGTGGTCAGCACGACGTTGTTTTGAGAAGGAAGGAGATAGTTGGCCTGGACCGCCCGGGTAAGGATGGAATCAATGGCCTCTTCCACGGGACGGCCAAGAACTGCGGCCCGGGACAGCAGGATTTCTCCTGCGGCATTCAAGCCTTTAGCCTCACACACGTACTCCCGCCGATCCAGGGTCATTTCCACACTTGGGTTGATGTCCATGGAAACATAGGCCACCGCCTGGGTCAACCAACCATGATACAGAAGACCTGCACCCAGGAAAATCAACAGGCATGCGGCGGCCATTAAAGACTGCCAGAAAATAGCGCGCCTGCGTGGAATATAGCAAATCTCTTCACCCAGACGCACTCCACCGGCGGGCAGGGGAATTTCCCGGAACTGCGCGTCCCGGGTGAGAACGACACATGTTTTGGCCTTGATCTCCACGACGATGCCGGTAATCATTTTTCTTCAATCTCCTTTACCGCTGGTTCTTAAATAATGACAAAGGTATAAAAATTCATGGCAATTACGCCATAAGAGGGCCATGGCAATGATATATTTACGGCCCCGCTCCAGGGTTTTGCGGTGCACACCGGTAACCAGGGAAAGCTCCTTCAAGGGCAATTTTTTTGTTTTCATCAGGTGTTCGAAAAGGGAATCATCGGCAGCCAGGAGACGGGAAACTCCCAGCAAAACCCGTCGCGCATCCTGATGCCTGGGTGCACAGCGTACCAGTTCGGAAAAGGAGATCTCAAATTCGGCCAGGATTTTAGCATAGTCCCTGATCTCTTCTTCCCTTTCCCGGGCTGCCTCCCGGGCAAGGTAATCCTGCCAGGCCAGCGATGACTCAAGGGGGCTGACGGATAGATCCTCCTGTTCACTGTTCAGTGACCCGGCCATGTGGGCGGACGCCCTAGCTTCCTTACGCAGGTAATCAGTAACACGGCTCTTAATCATGAGCCGGGCAAAAGCTAAAAAGGGCACCTTCCGGTCCTCTTCGTAACGGTCAATGGCTTCATTAAAAGTAATGAAGGCAATGCTCAGCTCGTCATCAAAACCCCATTCCAGATGCCGGCGGCAAAGCCCGGCAGTAACCCGGGCTATAAAGGGGCGGCACTCAGCCAGCAATCTTTCCCGGGCCGTACCATCCCCTGACCTGGCCAGGGCAAGGAGGTGATCTAAATCCTCCACCGGCAGCACCATCCTTCAGGTCCTCATGATTCACCCCCGGTCTGCCCACCGTCTATTACTTTTATTACTACGCGGCAGCCGCTCTTTTTGGGGGAGCATGAGGGCTGTGATTTAATGGTAACGATAAAGGGGTGCAGGATTTTTCCTTCACCCCTTTTACTAAAATATTCGACTCCAACGGGCTCTTTTCCTGCCTGAAGATGTTTTCAGCCACTTTCACCACCTTCAGGCGCTGTCCCATCCGTATCCAGAGCACAGGCGCGACATTCCTCACAGCTGCGTTTTTGAGTGGTGGGGGTCAGGGAGACATGCACCCGGCAAACATGACAATCGCTTGTGCCCGGACGGCAGGGTTCGGTATGGATAAGTACGCTGGCTCCGGCCAACTGCCGGCAGATGTCGTCTTCGATGGCGTCACAGAGCTGGTGCACCTGGGCGATGGGACGGTAACCGGGAACCACCAGGTGAAAATCTATGTAGCGGTCCGAACCCGCCCGGCGGGTACGCAGGTCGTGGAACTGAACAAATTCACCGGCATAGGAGGTTAGAACCTGCCGGATTAACCGTTCTTCATCGTCGGGAAGGCGGGCATCAACAATGCTGCCCCAGGAACCCCGCAGGAGATCATAAGCCGCTTTGAAAATGAAGAGGGAAACGACCAGGGCGATCAGGGGATCCAGGATGTACCAGCCGGTCAGTTGAATGGCCAGCATGGCCATAAACACTCCCGCCGAGGTGTAGACATCGGTACGCAGGTGCCAGGCATCGGCTTCCAGGGCCGGGGAACCGGTGTACCTGGCGGTACGCATCAAAAGGCTGGAAATGACCAGGTTGACGGCTGCCGACAGCCCCATCACCGCCATGCCAAGGCCCAGGTGGTGCACCTCCCGGGCGCCCAGGAGTTTGGGAATGGACTGCAGCACGATCATGATCCCGGCAGCGACAATTAACAGCGCTTCAATAATGGCAGCCACATTCTCAAACTTACCGTGGCCGTAATTATGCTCGGCATCAGCCGGACGGGAGGATTGTCGCACCGAGGCATAAGCAATGAGCGCCGCCGTCAGGTCAAGACCTGAGTGCAATGCTTCAGAAATAACTGCTACCGAATTCATAGCCAGACCAACAGCCAATTTGCCGCCGGTGAGCAGGGTATTTGAAATGACCGAAAGCCTGGCGATCTTTACTTTATCGTCCAAGCCCACCACTCCCATAAAAAACAGACCCGGGGGCATCATCCCGGAAGCCGAAATGAAGTCCCGCGGGTGAAACCGTTACCTTAAAAAGGGCCGGCCTGCTGATTCGTTCCGGTTGTATATCGATAGTATAGCACAGTGCTCCTTTTAAGGGCAACGGGGGACAAGAAAATTTCCCGGCCTGTAAATGTTCAGCGAACCCGGTTGGATGCGGCGCTGTCCTCGCTCACTCCAGTGCTTCGCGTAAGATGTGCACCGCGGTTCGCTTCGGGCCGCCCAGTACTCACAGGTGAAGGATTGCCTTTGCGGAAGACATATTGCACATGCTCGCTATCTGTACTTAAAGAAATCATTAATTCAGTGAGTGCTGGGCCGCCTTTTTCATCCTCTGTTTTTTTCGTACGGGTGATGCCGTTACCCACAGCGGCATTTACACTTAGCCGTGAGGGGAACTGTCCTCCTCCTTTTTGCTGTGCTCGATGCCCACATCGATGCGTTCGGAGGGTGCGCTTTCGTCATCATAGCCGCGCCGGTTCTCGTAAATCACCCCGTCATCGCCTATTTCGTACGGGATGTTTTCTACCTCTTCCACGTACCCCCGGTCCTCCCCGGCCAGCTCATTGGGGCCGTAGTAAGCCCCGGCTCCAGCCTGCCCGGCGTGTTCAAAATAACGCGCCACCTCCTGCCAGGAGTCTTCCAGATCATACATAACACTATCCATGTCTTTTTCAAAGCTGGTCTGGTAAAGATCCTTAATGATTTCCTCCTCTATGGGACGGTAGGAGCTAACCGGGCGCTTTTCATCCTTCAAGCGACAACGATAACAAACGGTAGTATAGGGAATGGCCTCCAACCTTCCGGGATCAATGGTTCCCCCGCAGATATCGCAGGTGCCGTATGTGCCCCGGTCAAGCCTGGCCAGCGCTTCATCAATGGCGCGGATCTTGATTTTGGCATCCTCCCGCAAGGCGAAATCCTTGCTGCGCTCAAACATTTCCGTGCCGATGTCGCCCGGGTTGTTGTCGTAAAGGGACAATTCACCAATGGAATCGGCCATGGAAGTGGCCAGGCCACCCTCATTTATGCCTTTAATCAGCCCCATCTGTCTTTGTTTTTCTTCTTCCAGGCGGCGGCGTATCCCCGCCAGTTGTTGTGCATCCACCATGAATCCTCCTTTGGCTCCAGCACTTGTGCGCATGGGGTGGCTGGTGTCGGCTGGTGCCCTTCCTTTAGGGGCCGCCCAGGCGGCTCTGGACAATGGCCACAATCTCGGCGATGAAACCGCCGATTACCGGCAGGTTGAGCATCACCAGCCGCTGCAAAATCATAATCAGGATGGCCCCCAGCAGGGCAAAACCCACCGCTACCCCCACACCCCGGGCCAGGCCGGAAAGAAAATTAACGTAGAGCAGCCTCCCGGGCTGTTCTAAAAGCTGAACATACTCGGCCAGTTTCATCTTTTCCATGTTAATGGATAGCTCGGTAATTTTGTCCCGCAGGGCTTCCAAAATGCGCCTTTCCCTTTCATCCACCGGGACCAGCCTCCCGTGAGCATGGTTTAATTTTAATTTTCCCCGTGCGGTCGATGCTAAACAAAAAACTTTCATTCCCTGGACGGGGCAAAAATAAAAAGCGGCGGTATTTTGCCACCGCTTTGTACAACTGCAAGATTACTTTTATTTTAGAGAAGTGTTCAGTGACCCGGCTATGGTGCCGATAGTAGCGGGTTTACTGAACAATTACATTTTAGTGAACCCGCCTAAGCGCGGGCTTCCTTTACTTTGGCCCGCTTTTCCAGGAGCTTGAAGTCCACCCACAGGGGGCTGGCGTTGAAGATGGAGGAATAGGCACCGCTGACCACGCCAATGAGCATGGCCAGGACAAAGTTGCGGATGGTGCTGCCGCCCAGGAAATAAAGGGCCACCAGCACAAAAACTACGGTCAGCACCGTGTTGATGGACCGGGTCAGGGTTTGCCACAGGCTGGCGTTAACCACATCTTCCAGGCATTCCCCTTTTTTGCGGGCCAGCATATTCTCCCGGATGCGGTCGAAAATAACAATGGTGTCGTTAATAGAGTAACCGATAATGGTTAAGAGGGCCGCCACAAAGGAACTATCGACTTCAATCCGGAAAAGGGAAAAAATACCGGTAACGACCAGGGTATCGTGCAGGAGCGCAATAATGGCCGCAATTCCCTGCTTGAACTCAAAACGAATGGTGATGTAAATAACCATTAGCACCGAAGCTATCAACAGGGCCAGGATGGCCTTGGTGGTCAGCTCCCGCCCGATGGTGGGACCTACCGATTCGTTGCGCAGCATGGTATTTTTGCCCAGGCCGTTCAGAGCGGCCACCAGCTTTTCCTGCTCATCCTGGGTCAGGTGCCTGGTGCGAATGATATAATCGGAGGTACCGCTTTTCTGAATACCCCGGCTGATCTCCAGGCCCTGGGCAGCCACCACCTGCCGCACCTTTTCCACCGGCACCGGCCTGGCAAAGCGGACCTCCAGCAAGTTGCCGCCGGTAAAATCAATGCCGAGATTCAACCCCTGAAGCATAAGGGAGATCAATCCGGGCAAAATAACCGCGATGGATATGGCATACCAGATTTTCCGCAGTTTAATAAAGTGCATTTTCCTTCAACCCCCTATGCCCCGTAAGCTTTTGCATTTTTTACCAGTCCGCTGGCGGCCACCAGGTGCAGCAACCACCGGGTTACGCTGATGGCCGTAAACATGCTGGCCACAATACCGATACCAAGGGTCACGGCAAAGCCCCGGATGGGACCGGTGCCCAAAAAATAAAGCACCAGGGCGGCAATGAGGGTGGTGGCGTTGGAGTCGAAGATAGCGGTAAAGGCCCGCTTGAACCCGGCATCAATGGCCGAGCGCAAACTCTTGCCGGTCCGCAGCTCCTCCTTCAGCCGCTCGAAGATAATCACGTTGGCATCAACGGCAATGCCCAGGGACAACAGGAAGGCGGCGATGCCCGGCAGGGTCATGGTCACATGCAGGCCCACATAAATAGCCAGGACAATCAGGGCGTAGATCAGCAGGGCAAAATCGGCCACCAGTCCCGGCAGGCGGTAGTACATAACCATGAAGATCAATATGGCCAGCACACCCACCACTCCGGCGTGCTCGGATTTTTTCAGGGAGTCTGCCCCCAGGGCCGGCCCAATGGCCCGTTTCTCGGCAATCTCCACTTTTACCGGCAGGGCACCGGAACGAAGCAGGACGGCAATGTTATGAGCTTCCTCCAGGGACTGATAGCCGGTGATCTGAGCTTTGCCATTTGGAATGGCCTCCTGCACCACCGGGTTTTGCAGTACTTTGCCGTCCAAAATAATGGCGATATGCCTGCCCACGTTGGCTGCCGTAGCCTCGGCAAATTTTCTGGCTCCTTGTGGATTAAAAGTAAGATCCACTTTCACCTGACCGGAAGCAGGGTCCTTGGATTCGATGGCATCCTTTAAGTCGGCTCCGGTTACCACCGTCTTGCCGTCCTCGGTCTTGAACTCCAGGTAGGCCGTCTTTACTATTTCACGCACGGCTTTTTCGGGATCAATATTACCGGCCAGCTCTACAATTAACCGGCGTTCCCCCTGTTGCTGAATGACCGGTTCGCTCACCCCGAACTGGTTCACCCGGCGCTGAATTACGGCCATCAGCTGCTTCATTTTGTCGGGGGTCACTTTTGCCTCGGGTGTATCCTGGGCCTCAAGTACCACATGGACGCCGCCCCGCAGGTCCAATCCCAGGACAGCGTCCTTGATCAGAGGCAGGTATTTCCCCAGGTAGGGGTTTTGCTGCCAAACCGGAGCCACGGCGGCCATCGTGGCCAGGGACACAATAACCACTATAACTGCCAAAATTAAAATCTTATTCCACTTCATTGCCTGCTTCTTTCTCCTTTCAATGCACTAAAGCAACTTGGAACCGTTTATGATCAGCTCAAAATTACACTGCAAAAAGTTGGCTGCCCGCCGGCAAAGGGTCATCCGGGTAAGGAAGATCTCAAAATACTCCATTACCGGGCAGATATTAATGTCAATGGTGAGATCCATGGTAATGGTGCGTTTTTCCCTGTCAACCCAGATAAAGGCATGCTCCACGGCATAGTTTACCCGGTCGTGTATATCAAAGGTGGCAAAGTCCTGGTTGCGCACCCGGGAACGGTGTACGTCGGACTTATCGGCCACAATCAGGGCCGCCGCCACATTGTTGACCGGCTGGCCGTACTGCTCCTCGTGATTGGCGATGGCCGAAATTACCGTGGCTATCTCATCTGGGTGCATGCCCATGCCGTTCAAAATAGAAAAGGCCAGAACCGCCCCGGAAATACCATGGTCGTTCCTGCTGACTACATTGCCTATGTCGTGCAGGTAACCCGCGATGGCCGCCAGTTCGGCTTCCCTTTCGGGGTACCCCAGCCGTTCCAGGATACTACGGGCAATACTGCTCACCAGGTTTAAATGCCGGTAGCTGTGCTCAGTGAAACCCATTACTCCCAGGTACTCGTTGCCCTTGCGGATGAAGCTGTCCACGATCGGGTTATTTTTGATATCTTCCAGGGTAATCAAAGAATTCCCATCTCCTTAACCATAAAAACCCACTTAAAACTTACGCCAGGCATTTTAGCCAATAACATGTTTACGGAGAAAAAGAGTAGGAATGGCCTACTCTTCCAGGAAACCAGGGCTATTTTTCCTTTTCCTCTTCTTCCTCCCGTGGTCTGACCTGGGCAACGGCATTTTTCAAGATCTCAATCCGCACATTGTCCGCCACCCGTACCACCAGGGTATCATCCTTTATCTTTACTATGGTACCATAGATACCGCCTATCGTCACAATGGGATCGTTTACCTTGAGGTTACGGATCATTTCCATGTGCTTTTTCTGCCGTTGCTGCTGGGGGCGAATGAGCAGGAAATAGAGCAGGGCAAACAGGGCTACAATGTAGAGCAACGAAACAACCTGCTGGTTCATATGAGTCCTCCTTTCTCCTGAGAAGTTATTATTCGTGCCGGAATGGCAATTCCCTCTTAAGATGGGGAGAAAAATTTAATTTTTGTTCCAGCGCGCCAGAAATGCCTCCTTATAATCGTAGAAGTTGCCTTCCAAAATGGCCCGGCGAATGTTTCTCATCAACTCGAGAACAAAATGCAGGTTATGGATGGTGGTGAGGCGAATGCCCAGCACTTCGTTAGCCTTAATGAGATGGCGAATGTAGGCCCGGGTAAAGTGCCGGCAGGCATAACAATCGCACTCCGGGTCCAGGGGGCGAAAATCCCGGGCATACCCGGCATTGCGGACCACCAGTTTCCCGTCACGGGTGAAAACAGTCCCATTGCGGGCAATGCGGGTAGGCAGAACGCAATCAAACATATCCACCCCCCGGGCCACCCCTTCCAGCAGGCAGTCGGGCGACCCCACGCCCATCAAATACCGGGGCTTCTCCCGGGGCAGCAGGGGAACGGTATAGTCCAGAACCTGATACATGATATCCTTAGGTTCCCCCACACTGAGCCCCCCGATGCCGTATCCGGGAAAATCCAGCTCTACCAAATCCTTTGCACTTTTTTCCCGCAGGTCCCGGTGCACCCCTCCCTGAACAATGCCAAACAGGGCCTGGTCCTCCCGCCGCCTGGCTTCTTTACAACGCAACGCCCAGCGGCTGGTCCGTTCCATGGCTTCCCGCGCTTCTTCATAGGTGCAGGGATAGGGGGCACACTGGTCAAAGGCCATGGCGATATCCGAACCCAGAGCTTCCTGAACGGCCATCGCCTTTTCAGGGCTGAAAAAGTGCTCGCTGCCGTCTATATGGGAACGAAACCAGACGCCCTCTTCTTCAATACGGCGCAGAGACGCAAGGCTGAAAACCTGAAAACCACCGCTGTCGGTGAGGATAGGGCCGGTCCAGCCCATGAAGCGGTGCAGCCCCCCGGCCTCCCGGATCAGGTCGGCGCCGGGACGGAGGTACAGGTGATAGGTATTGCTCAAGATCAGCCTGCCGCCCAGGTCCCATACTTCCCGGGGAGTCATGGTTTTCACCGTGGCCTGGGTACCCACGGGCATAAACACCGGGGTTTCTACGTCCCCTCGAAGGGTATGGAGAACCCCCGCCCGGGCCCCGGTGCGGGCATCTTCCTTGATGATGGAAAAGCTAACGGTCACGGATCTCTCTACCTCTCTAAAGAATCAGCATGGCATCGCCAAAGCTGAAGAAGCGGTAGCGCATTTCCACCGCCGTGCGGTAGGCGTGTAAAATCTTTTCCCGGCCCGCAAAGGCGCTGACCATCATTAAAAGGGTGGATTTAGGCAGGTGGAAGTTGGTCACCAGGGCGTCCACGGCCTTAAACCGGTAGCCGGGATAGATGAAGATATCCGTCCACCCCGTCCCGGGCCGGATTTGCCCGTCGGTGTCCGCCACCGTTTCCAGGCACCGGGTGGTGGTCGTGCCCACGGCCACCACCCGCCCACCCCGGGCGCGGGCCACATTTATGGCCCGGGCGGCTTCTTCAGTAACCTCGTAATATTCGGCATGCATGTGGTGCCGGGTGATATCCTGGACCCTCACCGGCCGGAAGGTGCCCAATCCCACGTGCAGCAGCACCCGGACCAGTTGCACTCCCCTGGCTTCAATCCTGTCAAGCAATTCCGTGGTAAAATGCAACCCGGCGGTGGGAGCCGCGGCGGACCCCTCCTGCCGGGCGTAAACTGTCTGGTAACGTTCGGGATCTTCCGGGTACTTTTTAATGTAAGGAGGCAGGGGCATCTTGCCCAGCCGGGACAGCACCTCCTCAAAGGGGAGAGCCGAGGTAAAGGACACTACCCGCCCACCCGTCTCAGTCACATCCTCCACCAGACCCTCGGCCAAGCCGTCGCCAAAGATCAGGCGGGTACCAGGCCTCAACCGCCGCCCCGGCCGCACCAGCGCCTCCCATCGCCATTCGTCCAGCGGCCTGAGAAGTAGAACCTCTACTTCTGCCCCGCCCTGGGCTTTGCAGCCCGTCAACCGGGCCGGAATAACCCGGGTATCATTAACCACCAGCACATCCTGTGGTGAAAGGTACTCCACGATGTCCCGGAACAACCGGTGTTCCATTCGGCCATCATCCCGGAACAACACCATCAAGCGGGACTCATCCCTGCGGGGAGCAGGGTCCTGGGCTATTAGTTCTGGCGGCAGATCGTAATCAAAGTCACTCAATTGTAAGCCCAAAAAACCATCACCCAAACTTCAGGCGCCGTAATTAGAAACTATCTGGACACCTGTATAATAGTATTTCAAGATTTCCTGGTAACTATAACCCTGGGAAGCCATGCCAAGGGCGCCGTACTGGGACATACCCACACCGTGGCCCCAACCGCTGCCCCGGAAAGTGACCTTTAATAAACGGGGGCGGTTATCCTGCTGACGCTGACCGGGTACGACCTGATCAGCCGGCGGCTCCTGCTGCCCCGGCGCCCCGTTGCCTGTCATGATCTTTTCCATGGTAAAACAGGCGCTTTTTAATCCCAGGGCGCGGCGCACCTCATCGGCTTTTCCTTTAAGAGGATCATGGCCGATTTCGATGGTTAAAGGCTGGCCGTCCAGGCCCAAACCGCTAACCACAAGGCACTTCACCCGCTGGCCGGTGGAAGTGCGCTCCATTTCTACTAAATCGTAAATTTCACTGAAGCGGTAGCCCGATGCAGCCAATTGCTCCTTGAGCTGCTCGGCAGTGTAAGTCTTGATCCAGTCGTAATGCTTGTTCTGGGGGTTGCGATCGAACGGGTCCGGCCGGCCACGCAGGTAATCCACCTGGTTTTTCCAGACGTCCTCACTATTCTCGGTGTACCCGCCGCTTGAGCTATGAAAAACGGCACTGACGGGCCGCCCGCGGTAGGTCATCACCACTCCGCTGGTTTCATCCACCGCCTTGCTGGCGGCGGGCTGCTCACCATCGTATCCCCGATATACCTGGCTTGCCTGGGTGGCCAGCACATCAAAACCCTGGCTTGCATAGGTCCCCAACTGGGCCAGGACATAACTGCGGGCGGCCACCGCCTGGGCCTTCAGTGCCTCTACCGGCCAGTGGGCAGGCATCTCCGCGGGCACCACCCCGTAAAGATATTCTTCGATGGGCAACTGGTTAACCACCGTGATCCCCTTGCCATCCAGACGGAACTCCATATTGCCCCTGTAGCGACGGGCCTGATCTCCCTGGTAGAGGGTAACCAGGTTCAGCCCCCCGGCAGGGGCAATTTTTTTCATTTGCCCGCCGGCACCCATTACGCTGACGCCCGCCAGATTATTGAGCACGACCCTCTTGTCGTTTGCCCCAAGGGCGTGCAGGCCGCCCTCCCGCTCTAATTGTTTTCCTGTCCCCGAAAGAACGTCCACCTGTAATACCTTGCCCCGTACCCCCACAGGGCCGGTAAAGCAACCAATCCGGTTACCATCCCTGTACAATTCCAGGCCGCTGGGGGAAAAGCACACTTCCCAGCGCTGGCCGGGAACAACTTCAGATATGATCTTGCTGGTATAATAGTCAACCAGTTGATAATTTCCCGTTACTGAAAACGTAACTTGGCTGGCCTGCTGTACCAGGCCGACCCGGACGTCATAAGGTGCCACCACGACCTCCCCCAGTGCAGGCAAGGCGGGATAGCCCAACAGGGCCAGCAGTCCTAAAAAAAGGATAGCTGAACTCAACCGCTTATTAAACACTAACCACAAACCCCCTGGAGGTAAAATTATCCCTGTTAAAATTATCCCTGTCCAGGTAAGTTCGACAGTTTCACCCAGTTTCCTGCCATTCAGGAGCTACCGTCGAAAAATAAGGTTTAGAATTAACGTAAGGACAATGCTCAAGATAATGGAAGTAACAACGGGGAAGTAAAAGGTAAAATTACCTTTTTGGATGAAGATGTCTCCAGGGAGACGGCCCAGGTGGAAGAGCCTCTCCGATGCCATGAGCAGGCCGCCAACGACCAGCAGGAGGATACCCATCAAGGCGAGCATTTTGCCTAAACTGTCCATCATTTCTCTTCACCTGCACCTTCTCTTCTGGAAGAACGGTAATAGCGCTCCTTTTCACTATATATGCACCCGCAATACTGCTGGCGATACATACCCAGCTCCTTAGAACGGGCAACGGCTTCCTTGAAACCGGGACGAAAATCCATATAGTAAAAGGGGATCCCCGCTTCCTCACCTACGGCCTCGCCAATTTCCCGGAGCAAATCGTGTTTTTGAAAGGGGCTGACCAGCAGGGTGGTAGTGAAGGCATCAAAACCCCCCCGCCTGGCCACCCGGGCCGCCTGCCGCAGGCGCAGGGCATAACAGAACTGGCAGCGCCGGGTTTCCCGGTAAACCACCATCTGTAAAAATTGCTCCAGCGGGTAGTGCTCATCGAAAATGACAGGCAGTTCCTGCTCTCGGGCATATTTTTCCAAAGTTTCCTTACGTTTCAACCATTCGGTGTAGGGATGGATATTGGGATTAAAGAAATAGCCGTGAACCGTGTGGCCCTCCCGGCGCAGGTAGTCCAGGGGGTAGATGGTACAGGGGCCACAACAGGTATGCAGCAGTATTTTCATTGGACATCACCCTGTTAGAAATTGCACATGCTGCCTGGCGGCGGTCGTCTCCCGTCGCTTAAAAATGCCCCTTCAGTGCCGCACGCCGCCCATGTTCATTTTGTGACGGCGATACTTACCACAATTTACCACAAGCTGGCTTGAACAGGATCTCGTTTTAAAGGTAAGCCGAGGTGTTTGTAGGCCGCAGGGGTGGCCACCCGCCCCCGGGGTGTGCGGGCCAGGAGTCCCGTTTGCAAAAGGTAGGGTTCAAAAACATCCTCCAGGGTGCCCGCTTCTTCGCCGGCAGCTGCCGCCAGGGTATCCAGGCCCACAGGCCCGCCGTTAAACTTCTCTATAATTATGCGCAGAAGGCGCCGGTCGGTATAATCCAGGCCCAGAGGGTCCACCTCCAGAAATTGCAGCGCCTTCACAGCTACTGCCCGGGTGATTATGCCTCCGGCCCGGACCTGGGCGTAATCCCGCACCCGTTTTAATAGACGATTGGCCACCCGGGGTGTTCCCCGGGAGCGCCGGGCAATCTCTAAAGCCCCCTCCATTTCTATAGGGATCCCGAGGATATGGGCCGAACGGGAAATGATCTGCACCAGCTCGTTGACTTCGTAATATTCCAGCCGGCAGATTACCCCAAAGCGATCCCGCAGGGGAGATGTAAGCAGTCCGGCCCGGGTGGTGGCGCCAATCAAGGTAAACCGGGGCAGCTCCAGGCGTAAGGAACGGGCCCCCGGCCCTTTACCAATGACAATATCCAGGGCAAAGTCCTCCATGGCCGGGTAAAGTATTTCCTCCACCGGCCGGCTCAGGCGGTGGACCTCGTCAATAAACAACACATCTCCCAGGGAGAGATTGGTCAGAATGGCTGCCAGATCGCCGGGGCGTTCCACGGCCGGGCCGGATGTGACCCGGATGCCCACCCCCAGCTCGCTGGCGATGATGCCGGCCAGGGTAGTCTTGCCCAGGCCAGGGGGACCAAATAAAAGCACGTGATCCAGCACTTCCCCCCGCTCCCTGGCCGCGCTTATAAAAATGGACAGGCTTTCCTTAATTTTTTCCTGGCCGATAAAATCCTGCAGCCGCCGTGGCCGCAGGGTGTATTCACCTTCCCCATCCTCCGACCGAAAAGCGGTGGAAAGCAGCCTTTCTTCCAAGGGTAAACACCCCCATCACCGGTTAAGCGTTTTTTTGCCGGCCCAGCCACTGGAGGGCGGACCGTAGCAACTCTTCGGTAGAACCGGAAGCAGCCTGCTGGCGGACCTGCCGGACGGCCCGGCGGGCCTCCATCTGGGCGTAACCCAAAGCCACCAGAGCAGCTACGGCTTCCCCCTCGTTCCCCGGAGTACCTGTTTCACCTGTGTCATCTGTACCGTCAACCTCGAAAACCATGTCTGCCAGTTTGTCCTTCAACTCCAGGATAATACGCCGGGCCGTTTTTTTGCCTATCCCGGGAACGGCTGTAAGGACGTTTTCATTTTCCTCCTCCACCGCCCGGCGCAAGGTGCCGGGGGTTACCGTAGAGAGAATAGCCAGGGCCGCCCGGGGGCCTACCCCGGCCACATTTAACAAACTGCGAAAGGTTTCCAGTTCCACCCGGCTGGAAAAACCAAAGAGGGCCGGCCCGTCTTCCCGCCAGATTAAATGGGTATACAGGCGCACCGGCTGCCCTTTTGTCGGTAGAAGGCTTACCATGGAGAGGGGTACCCGCACCAGGTACCCTACCCCATTGACATCCACAATGATGCCATCCTCCTGTATTTCCAACAGATTACCACTGAGAAAGGCAATCATGCAAGGGTTTTCCTCCCTTTTGCCTCTCCACCACCAAGCCGGTGGGCATGACAGATGGCCACCGCCAGGGCGTCGGCGACATCATCGGGGCGGGGGACCTCGGGCAGGCATAGGAGAGCCCGCACCATGTACTGGACCTGCTCCTTGGCCGCCCGGCCGTAACCAACCACCGCCTGTTTGACCTCCAGCGGAGTATACTCGGCTACTTCCAGGCCGGCATTGACGGCGGCCAGAAGGGTTACCCCCCGGGCCTGTCCCACGGCCAGGGCAGTGCGGGCATTCTTGTTAAAAAAAAGTTCTTCCACGGCAAATTGTTGGGGTTGATAGAGTTTAAGCACCAGTTCCAACTGCCGGTAAAGATGCTGCAGCCGGAAAGGCATAGGCAGACCGGCTTGTGTTGTAATGCAGTCGTAGGCTACCACCGTCAGCCGGTTTCCCTGCAGTTCAATTATGCCATAGCCGGTGATGGCCGTACCCGGATCAACACCAATAACCCGCATAGAACCCTCTCCCCCTCTAAAAAATTCCACACCACCCGCCCGGGCTCCTGCCACCAATTCAAAAATCAAGTCCGGGATTAGTCCCGGACTCCGTTGCCTCATCCAGGTTTTCCAGCATGGCGTTTACCGCCTGTTCCGATGGAAACTCCAGTTCCGCCCGCAAAATAGCCTGGGTTTCCGGATCCTGGCGGTTAAAATCGCCCGCCTTGTGCAACTTTAGCTGTAAATCGGGGTGCAGTTCAGCTACGGGCATGTTTTTCTCCACCCGGAGCAGTTTTTCATCGTAACCCAGGGGTCCTTCGTATACGGCCAGATAGCCTTCATGAACACCCAGGTGACGGTAGTTTTTGTGTTCCGGGCAGAAATCCTTGACCCGCTGCCTTAATATTAACATCCTGCCCTGCTCCTCCATGCTCCATCCCTCGGCAGGAGGATATCGCCTGGCCAGGTCTACCCGGTCTAACCCGAGCAGCTCCCGGGGGGCACGACCCAAAAAGACAATGTGGATGTCACCGCAAAGATATTCTTTTTCTTCCTGGACAAAGGTGTCGCTTTTCACCGGCAGGACGGATTGGTCGTTTGATTTAAATAGGGCCAGTCCGGGCTTGATTGACGGCTCTCCCAGCAGGTTCAAGCCCAGGTAGACTGTGATGGCCACTCCAAGCATGATCAGTAATCCTGCGAAGGCATAGAGAAGCCTTTTGAGCATGGCTCCGGACACTCCTTAAACATAGCAGTGGTTATCAGTTATATTGTTGCCACTTTTTGCCGGAACCATACTTCTCCAAGTTTATTCCCTAGTAATCCTCCAGTTCAAAGTTGGCGTACACTTCCTGAACATCGTCGTGATCTTCAAGAGCTTCCATCAAACGCATCATTTGCTCCGCCTCTTTGCCGGCAAGCTTAACCGTGCTCTGGGGAACCATGGTAACCTGGGCCTCGGCAATGGGTACGCCCTTTTCCACCAGGGCGCGACGCACCTGTTCAAAGTCCTCGGGAGCGGTAATGATTTCGAACTCGTCTTCTTCGGCTTTCACATCTTCGGCCCCCGCCTCCAGGGCGTTTAGCATTAACTCATCCTCATCCAGGCCGTCCTTTTCCACCACAATAACACCCTTTTTGGAAAACATCCAGGAGACGCAGCCGGCTTCCCCCAGATTACCGCCGTGACGGGAGAAAAGGTGCCGGATCTCCCCGGCGGTGCGGTTCCGGTTATCGGTCATGATCTCCAGCATGACCGCCACCCCACCGGGACCGTAGCCCTCGTAAATCAGTTCCTCGTAGTTGGCCGCGCCCAGTTCACCGGTACCTTTCTGGATGGCCCGCTGTATGTTCTCGTTGGGAATATTGGCTTCTTTAGCCCGCTGTATTGCCGCTTTCAGCCTGGGGTTGGCGTCGGGGTCTCCGCCTCCTAAACGGGCCGCCACAATAATTTCCCTGGACAAGCGGGTAAATATTTTGCCTCTCTGGGCATCCACCTTGGCCTTTTTCCGCTTGATGGTTGACCACTTGGAATGACCGGACATCTCTTACTGAAACCTCCTCACCTACCATAAAGTACCGGGGGCTGTTAATCATTTAAGACAATGTCAATGTCATATATAGGCGATCGGCCCTGCCACCATAAAAGCCTGGTTACTTTAAATCCCCAAAAGACTAAAAGGGCGGCAGGACCGGCATCTGCTTTTTGTGGGCATTTTTGGTCGCCAGACGCTTGACAACCTCCCGTACCCGGTCGTCGGCCTTCCCGGTAAGGATAAATTCATCCAGCTCCTGGTATGTTATACCCATTTCCGTCTCGTCGTTTTGCCCGGCCCATAAACCGGCAGAAGGGGGTTTTTCTATAATACGCCGCGGTATTCCGAGGTATTCGGCCAGCTCATAAACCTGGCGCTTGACGAGGTTGCCAATGGGTAAAAGGTCTACTCCTCCGTCACCATATTTGGTGAAATAGCCGACGGTTAGTTCACTGCGGTTGCCCGTCCCGGCAACCAGGTACTGCAGCCGGGAAGCATAAAAATAAAGGGTGGTCATGCGCAGCCTCGGCTTGATGTTAATAATGGAAAGATCCTTTCTCTCCACGTTGTAATCTTCACCGGTCAAAAGGCGAACCAGAAGGGCAAAGGGTTCGTCGAGCACGATCTCTTTAAAAGGAATATCAAAGGTCCTGGCCACCAGCCTGGCGTCCTCCGCATCCAGGGGATTGCTATAGCAGGGCATGATTACCCCCAGAACGTTATCCGGGCAGGCCCGCTTACATAATACAGCCGTAACAGCGGAATCAATACCACCGCTCAAACCTACCACATAACCCCGGGCGCCCCTTTCAGAGACCTGTTCCCTGAGCCATTCGGTTAACCGCTGCGCGAGCAGATACAAACCCAATCCCCCCGTTGTAAAAAATCTTAGCTTTTATCATATCACGCAGCTCTGGATAAAGCAATTGTCCTGTGATTTGAGGCATGCCATTCTTTGCCATACGATGGATGCCGAAGCTTTTTCCTTCTCTGAACTTAAGGGTACTTTAACATCATGACCCGAGGTCGAACCAGTGTCCGGCCTTAATACATGCAAAAACCCCCGGGTTATAGACCGGGGGTATGAAAAATATTTTCCGGCAGCGACCTACTCTCCCGGGGGTAGACCCCCAAGTACCATCGGCCCTGG